>CAYNQA010000096.1:0-10185 GCA_964399225.1 uncultured Anaerolineaceae bacterium | reverse complement strand
CGGCTGTCACGCGCTGACTGTGACGGGCAACACGGGGCACAAGTCCATGGCGTTGTATGTCGGCGATGGTGAGTATCGCAAGAGTCCCAATATCCGCTTCTACGCGGACGTGGTCTACACCAACACGCCGCCCGCGGGCGCGTTCCGTGGCTACGGCGTACCGCAAGGCTACTGGCCGCTCGACCGTCACCTGGAGAAGATCGCCCGCGAGATGGGCTTCGACCCGATTGACTTCCGCTTGAAGAACGCCATCCGTCCAGGCGAATACCATCCCTTCTCCACCGCGTGGAACGAAGGCCGCGAGCCGCGTCCCGAAATAATCCACACCGTCGGCCTGGAGCAATGCGTCGCACAAGGCCGCGCCGCGATCGGATGGGATGATAAGTTTGGGAATGAAAACTGGCGTGCTTCGGTGTCAAGTTCTTCAGTGTCACGTGACACTGGGCAACATGACACTGGAAAACGAAAAGGAATCGGCGTCGCGATGGTGATGCAGGGAACCGCGATCCCCTATCTCGACATGGGCGGCGCGTCCATCAAGATGAACGACGATGGCTCCTTCAATCTCCTCGTCGGCGCGACGGACCTCGGCACGGGTTCGGACACCGTCCTGGCGCAAATGGCCGCCGAAGTGTTGGGCGTCCCCGTGGACGATATCATCTGCTACTCGTCGGACACCGACTTCACGCCGTTCGACGTGGGCGCGTATGCGTCTTCCACAACCTATATTTCGGGAACCGCCGCGACGAAAGCCGCGCAGATCTGCGCGGAGAGGATCAAGATTCGGGCGGCAAAGATGCTAAGTCGAAAGTCGAAAGTCCAAGGTCAGGAGAGCGACCTTCGACCTGATGACATTCGACTGGCAGACCGAAAAGCATTTGCTCCCGATGGAAGTTTTGTAACACTAGCCGATGTCGCGCTGGATACCTTGCACAAAAGCGAGCAGGAACAGATCATGGGCGTGGCAAGTTATGTCTCGCCGTCGTCGCCGCCGCCGTTCGCGGCACAGTTCGCCGAAGTGACCGTGGACACCGAGACAGGCGCGGTCACCGTGGACAGACTCGTCATGGCCGTGGACTCGGGCGTGATCGTGAATCCGCTCACCGCGTCGGGGCAGATCGAGGGCGGCATGACGCAGGCCCTCGGCTACGCCGTCTGCGAGGAGATGCGCTACGACGAGAAAGGTCAGGCCATCGAGCGCGACCTCGACCGCTATCACATCTTCCGCGCGGATGAGATGCCCGAGCTGGAAACCATCTTTGTGGAGACCTTCGAGCCGACGCACCCGTTCGGGGTCAAGGCGGTAGCGGAGATCCCAATGGACGGGGTCGCGCCCGCAGTGGGCAACGCCATCCTCGACGCGATCGGCGTCAACGTGGATGAAAATCCAGTTACGCCGGAAAGAGTCTGGCGCGCGTTGAAGTCCGCATAACAGAATCGCAATTTGTCACGCCATTTTGCGCGCTTTTGCACGTTGACGCCGCTACCCCATGCATGTATAATCCGCCGTCGGCTAATTTTTTGATAGGAGTAACCTCATGAGCGAAATAACTGAAGCGGTGTCTGCCGAAACGACACTGCAACCCAAAACAAAAATTTCTGGAAAAGTACTTAAAACAACCTTGGCGGGCGCGTTGATCGATGTGGGACAGGAAGTTCCCGGCGTGTTGCACATCTCCCAGATCCAAAAAGAATCCGTAAACAAAGTGGAAGATGTCCTCAAGGTCGGCCAGCAGGTGGACGTGTGGGTGCGCCGCGCCCGCAAAGACCGCATCGAACTGACCATGATCGAGCCGCTCGGCATGGAATGGAATGAGATCAAGCCCGAGATGACCGTGAAGGGCAAGGTTGTCCGCCTCGAAGCCTATGGTGCATTTGTGGACTTCGGCGCAGAACGCCCCGGCATGGTGCATGTCAGCGAGTTGACCCGCGGCTACGTGAAGACTCCCGGCGATGTGGTCAAGGAAGGCGATGAAGTCGAGGCGATGGTTCTCGAAGTGGATCGCAAGAAGAAGCAGATCAAGCTTTCGATGAAAGCGCTCATGCCCGAAATGATCGAGGAAGAGAAGCCCGAACGCGAAGGCAAGAAGCGCGGCAAGCACTCGAAGAAGCACGAAGAAGAAATGGTTGAGATCGATGATACCCCGAAGGAACCCGAACTGACCGCGATGCAGATCGCTTGGCAGATGGCTATGGAACGCTCCGGCAAGAGCAAATCCGTCAAAGTCAAATCGGTTAAGGGGGGAGCTACACGCGAGCAGGAAGAGATCCTCAACCGCACGCTCGACAAGCGCGTCCCGACCGGTGGATAATTCCACGAAACATAGAGTTCAAAAAGCCGCCCTCATAATCGAGGGCGGCTTTTTTTATCCTATTGGCTGGCTTCCAGCTCTTTGAGAAACTTTTCCTTGTTGGCGGTGCGCGCCACTTTTCCGCTGCTGGTCTTGAGGACCCATTTAGGTCCGACAACGCGAACATGTCGAAGAGCGATGGCGGAATTCCTGGTCACGTGTGTGCGGATTTCGCCGGCAACGCGTTCGTGCTCTGCTTCGTCGTTGGTGTCTACTTCGGCGATGATGACCACTTCCTCTGTTCCCTGTTCCTCGTCGAAGATGCCAAAAGCCACGGTCCGGCCGGGATGGACACCCTTTACCTCACACGCCAGCGTTTCGAGGTCTTGCGGGTACACGTTCTTACCACCAACGATGATCAAATCCTTCTTGCGACCGGCTACAAACACCTCGCCGTTAACCATATAACCGTAATCGCCAGACATGTACCAGCCGCCGGGCAGAAACGCCTTCTTCGTAATATCGGGGCGGTTGTAGTACTCATTGAGCATACAATTGCTCTTCAGTACGATCTCGCCGACATGTCGCTCAGGCACGTCGTGTCCTTTGTCGTCCACGATGCGGATGGTCGTATTGGGAATGGGCCGTCCGCAAGACATCATTTGGATGGACGGACGGCCGTCAAATGCCAGCCGCGCGATCTTTTCAGTGATGTAGGATTCGCGGTCGATCTCCTCGACATAGGGAAGCTTTGTCACATCGTTCTGCGTGGCAGCAAAGACATTCTCGGCCATACCATAGGAAGTCTGCAGGGTTTCCATGCGAAGCCCAAACGACTTGAATCGCTCGTAGAACATCTGATGGCTTTTGTATTTGACCGGTTCAGATGTGTTGATGCTGGCGCGCCAGGTGGACAGGTCCACACCCTCCATGTCGCGGTCGCGGATCCGTGTTGCGCAGAAGTTGTAGGCGAAATTGGGAACCCAGGTCAATGTGCCGCGATATTGCGAAATGGTTTGCAACATGCGGTACGGAGCGCGGACCCAATCGAATGGGGACATCTGCACGACGTGAACGCCGCGCAGGATCGGCATAAGAAAGCAGGCGATCAAGCCCATGTCATGGTAGAGCGGCAGCCATGACACGATCACATCTTCGCGAGTCAGGCGGATGGCTTGCCCGTAGGCATCGAGATGATTGAAGATGGCGCGGTGAGAGAGGGCTACGCCCTTCTGGAGGCCGGTGGAACCGGAAGAATGTTGGAGCAGGACAGTGTCGTGCTCGCCGCGCGTCATACCGGACAGGTGAGCGAAGTCAACCGTTGCCTGCTTCTCAATGCGGTCAGTGACGAACACCTCGCGCACGGAATGTCCGCTTTCTGCCACCATCATCTTTACATCCGCTTCGAACTCGGGATAGGTGACGATGCCGGTTGGACGGCTATGAGTAAAGAGCGTGGTCAGGTCGGCGCGATAGCGCTCAGGGGAAAGTTTTTCGGTCAGGAAGGGCATCATGGACGGGATGGCCCCGTGCAAGACCGCCCCCCAAAATGAATACACCAGTTCTTTGCCGTGTTGAAGGATCAGAATAACAACATCCCCGGGCTGGATCCCAGCGCGGGCGTAGGCGACGGCATAATCATTGGAGCGCTCGATCAGCTCCCGGTATGTAATGGTGAAATCTGCCTGGCCGGGATGCTGCAGTGTGACCGATGGCCGGTCTGGTTCATTCTCGTAGAAGTTTTTTAGCGTGTTGACGAACGTGGTCATTTCTTCTGCCTGGAAAGAATGAGGTTTGAGAGCTGCTCGATCGAATCGAAGGTGTTGGCGTTCAGTTCCGAATCGGCGATACGGACACCGAATGTGTCTTCTACGAACAGGGCAAGATCCACCAGGCTAAATGAGTCGATCAGACCGCCAGAGATCAATGCCTCATCAGCCTTGATAGCCCTCTTTGGTTGCTTGAGGATCTTGGCTGCAATGAAATTTGAGATTTTTTCGTGCATATCCGCGGACATAGTCTGCTCCTTGTTCAACAGCTGATCATGAAATATTTGGGTTCTATTTTTTGTTTGTGCTGGCCGCGCGCAAATACGCTTCCATGAATTCGGTCAATTCACCGTCGAGGACGGCGGCGGTGTTGCCGGTTTCGTGGTCAGTACGGTGGTCTTTTACCATTTGGTAGGGGTGTAACACGTAAGAGCGGATCTGGCTGCCCCATTCAGCTTTGGTGTATTCACCACGAAGGACTGCAACTTCTTCATCTTTTTCAGCCTGCTTGATCTCAAGCAGGCGTGCTCGAAGAATGCGCAATGCAAACTCACGGTTCTGTGTCTGAGAGCGTTCGTTTTGACATGTGACAACGATCCCGGTTGGGATGTGGGTGATGCGAATGGCCGTGGAGTTCTTTTGTACGTTTTGCCCGCCCGCTCCAGACGATCGGAAAACATCCACCTTTAAATCAGCGGGGTTGATCTCCACATCCGGGTCATCCATTGCGACCTGTGGAAGAACTTCAACCAGGGCAAAGGATGTGTGTCGTCGGTGGGCGGCATCGAATGGGGAGAGGCGCACAAGTCGGTGCACACCCTTTTCTGAGCGCAAGTAACCAAAGGCGTATTTTCCGTTGACAGCAATCGTTACAGATTTGATGCCCGCTTCTTCCCCTTCGGTGCGGTCTAGGATCTCGGTTGCGTATCCGTGTCCTTCCGCCCAACGCAAGAACATACGCTCAAGGATCGCCGCCCAATCTTGCGAGTCGGTCCCGCCTGCCCCGGCGTGGATGGCAAGGATGGCATCATCATCATCGTACTTGCCGGAGAGCATGGCGTTGAAATTGCGCTCCTCGGCTTCGCGTTCCAGTGCGGTCACTTCTGATTCCAGATCGGGGCGCAGGCTTGGGTCACCCAGGTTCCCCAGTTCGATCGCATCATGGATACGGCGCAGAAAAGCATGCCAGCCATCCACCTCATCACGCAGTTTCGATGCGGTTTTGCTGATGCGTTGTGCCGTCTGCGAATCATTCCAGAAGTCTGGGGCGGCTAATTGAGTTTCGAGTTCAGCGAGTTGGTTTTCCTTGGACGCGAAGTCAAAGACGCTCCAGTAATTGCGTCATGGCTTCGTTCACTACGTTCAGGCGGTCGATCAGGTCTTGCATGTATCATCCTCCAGGGTTAGCCTTGTAGAATCCCATCTACGAAGGCATCGGGATCAAAAGGTGTCAGGTCTTCAGGTTTTTCGCCCAGACCGGCGAATAGAATCGGCAGGCCGAGCGTTTCTTGGATGGCGAAGGCCATGCCGCCTCGTGCGGATGAATCCAGCTTCGCGAGGATAACGCCGGTCACATTCACGGCTTCGCTGAATGCGCGTGCTTGTTGGAGCGCATTCTGCCCTGTGGTCGAATCGAGCACGAGCCATACGGCATGCGGTGCGCCCGGCAGAGCCTTGCCAACCACGCGATGAACCTTGCGAAGCTCCTCCATCAAATTGAAGCGAGTATGCAGGCGCCCGGCGGTATCGATCAGGATGATGTCGGATTGGTGAGCGACACCGGATTGGACCGCATTGAAGGCGACCGCTCCCGGATCGGACTCTGGCGCGCCTGCCACCACCGGGACATCGAGACGGTCGCCCCAGACTTGAAGCTGATCGACCGCTGCGGCACGAAACGTATCTGCCGCGCCGAATAGGACCCGCTTGCCTTCTTCGCGGAAGCGCTTGCCGAGTTTTGCTGTTGTTGTGGTTTTGCCGGAGCCGTTTACGCCAACCATCAGGATCACGCTCGGTTTGTCCGCCCATGTTAGTTGCGGCGGTGCGAGAAGGCGGGAGCGGAGATCCGCTTTGAGGGCGGCACGAAGATCAGAGGCGCGTAGCAGGCCGTCGGTCCGCGCGATGCGCTTGAGAGACTCGATCACAGCCTGAGTGGTTTCAATTCCCAAGTCGGCTTGTAAAAGGAGCGCTTCAAGTTCATCCCAGGTATCGTTCGTGATTTCAGTGGCGCCCAGCAGAGATGCCAACCGGCCAAATGCGGCTTTGCCGGTCCTGGAAAGCCCTGTGCGCCATCGGGATAGTAAATCGGTCATGGGGGGCGATTATATCATGTGGTGTTTTATGTTATACTCACTCGCTGGCAAGACGCATCCGGGAGGGCGCGTTGGCTAAATTTTCTGAGAGGTAATGAAATGATCGAAGAACCTGTTCATGTCACCGATGATGCTTTCGAGAAGACTGTTTTGCAGTCGAACTTGCCGGTGATCGTTGATTTCTGGGCGCCCTGGTGCGGCCCCTGTAAAATGGTTGCGCCTATCCTGGACAAGCTTGCCAAAGAGAATGGCGGCAAACTCCTGGTTGCCAAAGTTAACACGGATGAAAATCCTGAATGGGCCCAGAAGTACGGCGTGCAGGGCATTCCAACGATGTTGTTCATTTCAAACGGCAAAGTTGTTCATCGCCAGGTTGGCGCGCTTCCCGAGCGTATGCTGCGGGACGTGGTCGGCCAGTTCATGGATGTGATCGCTCAGGCATAGGAGGTTCGCATGAACCGTCTGGTTCCGGTTTTGTTGGTTCTCGCCATCATTCTTACCGCATGCGTGCCCGGGCTTGCTGCGCCGGTCTCTGCACCCGCTTCAGAAGCGACAGGGCAGGCTTACGCTGCTACTCTGGCAGGCATGACCATGGCCGCGCTGCCAACACAAACTCCTCTGCCCACCAACACCTCGCTACCGCCAACAAAAACAGCGACTGCAACCAAGGCCTCGGCAAGTGCAACCACAACCGCCGCTGCCAGCGCAACCGCAAATGGAACCACTACCGCCTCTGCGACGTTATCTCAAACAGGAACAGCGACTACCGCGACCCTGACAGCAACAGGCACGCCCGCCACCCCAACTCAGACGGTGACAGGCACTCCGCCGACAGCTACCGCAACAGATGCCCTTGTACCGCGCGAATATGGGACACAACCGCCCTACATTCAATATGGTCGTGTACATCTGGTCAATCAGGCAAACCGGGATGTATATGTCTCGTTCCAGTGCACCACCCCGGAAGGCTATCTCTCGATCGTGGAGTACCCGGTCTATGGCAGGATCACTGTTTCTGTGCCCGCCGGACGCTGCGAATGGGTTGCCTGGGTGGGTGGCCGTCAGTTCGTTGGCACGGTTGGGATCAGCCGCTTCGAAGAATTGACAATGACGTTTAAGAAAGATTCCGTTACCATCAAGTAAAAAGTACCAAAGAAGGAGAGTTTTCGAATGAAAAAAGTTCTACCCATTTTGATCGCGCTTGGCGTGCTCGTGGCAGCATGCGCTCCCAAGGCTGAGCCCACTCTGGACCCCGTTATGGTTCAGCAGACCGCTGTGGCAATGGCCTTTACAATGTCTGCCCAGACTCAGGCTGCCTTGCCGACCAATACGCCGGTCCCGCCGACAGCTACTGCGACCCTTCCGCCTCCGCCATCCCCGACCTTCCCGTCTCTGCCCACTTTCACAACCTCGCAGGCAACAGCGACCACTGCGCCGCTTACCGGCGATGCGTGCAATAGCCTGATGGCTCCGGGCTGGGGCGGCCCGTCCGGTTATATTTTGATCGATAATCAGACCAAGGGAACGCTTACCTTCAGCTTATATCTGAATGAGACTGCGTTCTCCTGCGGTTTTGTACGCGGTGTTTCCTTTATTGGCGCCAATCAAAGTGTTGGCGTAACGGTTCCCTTCGGTTGTTACTGGCCTTCCGCTTACGTCAACGATCCCAAGAAACCGCGCGCGCACGACGGCCCGTTGGGTTGTATCACCGGCTCAGACAAGACGACCCTCATCATCAGCTACGATGGCATCAAGTGGGTTGGTCCGTAATCGACAACGAAATATGATTTCAAAACCCCCGCCCATTTCATTGGGCGGGGGTTTTTGCTTATCGGGAAAAAAGTTATAAAAGATAAAATGCTAATCCGATCTTCGAATTTCGATCCCAAACTCGGAAAGGTATTCTCGCGTTTCCTTTAGATTGATCAGACCCACACATGGAAATGCACCATGGGCATAAACACCTTCGTGTATCAATTTCCTGCCGATAATAACCGCGGGAGCTGTTGGGATTCGTGGACCATTTGCGAGCGCTACCACCGCAATTGATCTTTGCTTTCCGTCCAGGTCTTTGACCCAGATTTGCATGCCGCCAGCCGTTGTCCCAAGTGGCTGGAAAAAATGGCTTCCAAAGATAAGAAGCTTGGTCAGTTTTGGTAGATCCAACCTCGGGAGCCTTCTGCGCACTTCCCCAAGAAATCCCAGCGCTATATTCAAAATGGTTATTTCCACGCCAGCTTTGAAAGTGACAGTGTCGGCATGATAGCGCTGCGGGAAAATATCCAGGTCGGGGATATTGCAAAGCTGTACACGGCGCCTGCCAATGGGATCGGCAAATGATGCCATCTCTGGTTCTCCCCAGCCCATGGCATCTTGATGTTTCCCGTTTCTCCATATCGTTATTGGTTTGCCAACATAAGACAAGATGGATTCAAATGTGGCTACGCCGGCTGGGTTTCTCGTCCCCGGGCTCATCGCGATTTTTATTTCGCTAACGCCGTCTGTGTCTTTATGCAATTCATCCATTAGCGCGGTAGTGATTGCGGGGGTAGTGCTGGCTCCTGTGCAGGCGAAAACAGAGTTCTCCTTTGCTAACGAGTCGAGAAGATTGAAATTCTTTACATATTCCCGCCCATCAGCAAGGTCTATGTAGTTGCATTTTTCAGTAACACAGGTTTTTGGGATAGAGTACTCAGCTGGTAAATATGGCCCTGTGGCATTTATCACGAGAAACGCCCCTTCAACGGTCCGCCGTAATGATTCTCTATTGGAAACATCACATCTGACAAACCGCGCGCGGATACTATCGGCAAAAGCTTGACCTCGATTTGAGTCTCGACCAGAAACAATTAGTTCTGCACCCGAATTAACCAACTGATCCGCGATCAATGAACCAAACGATCCGTAACCGCCTAGAACGACGATCTTTTTTGTGGTCATAGGTTTCCCCTAGTAATGCCTCTTCAACTCCGACGCATACTTTGCGCCGACCGTTGACTTGTTTTCCTCCAGCCAGTCGGCGAGACGGGTTTTGCAGAGCGGCGGGTCTTTCGAGACAAGCAGATTGCCCATCAGGCCGTCCACTTCTTCGGGGGTGAGCATGACATCGCCGACGAAGAGGCTGAGGAATTGTGCGGCGGTGAGAGCGAGACGGGGCGGGGCGTTGAAGAGCGGCCTGCGCGCACCGACCTTCTCTCCAATGAGTTGCACCATTTCGCGGAAGGTGAAGATGTCGGGGCCGACGGCATCGCGGACGGAGTTACCGGTTTCGTAAACAGCATCTACAGCGAGGGCGGCGAGGTCGTCCACGAAGACGGGTTGGATGCCATATGAGCCATCGCCGGGCAGGGCGAAGAAGGGGAAGTGACGCTGCAGCCAGGCAATATTGTTGATCAGAATATCCTCGGTGCCGAACAGCACGGTGGGACGCAGGATGGCATACGAGAGGCCAGAGTTGGTCACGGCTTTTTCGTTTGCGGCCTTGCCCCAATAGTATGGAAGATGCGACTCGGCGGATGGATTGGCGATGCTGATGTGGACAATGCGCTTGACCCCGGCTTTGACAGCCGCATCCACGAGCCGCTTCGTGTTCTCGACGGCAGCGGGCTGGGTGTTCGCGCCTTTGTCGAAGCGGACCCAATAGGTGTTGACCAGCACGTCCATGCCGCGCAGGCTGGAGGTCAGGGAGGTGGCGTCCGCGAAGTTGAGTGGGTGAGCGACGACGCGCCCGCTGAAGGGGTCGGGGCGATGCGGATGGTTGGTCAGCGTGATGACGTTTTCGCCACGGGCTAACAGTCGGCGCGTGATGTATTT
>CAYNQA010000095.1:0-10238 GCA_964399225.1 uncultured Anaerolineaceae bacterium | reverse complement strand
TCGTCAAGAACTCCAAAGCGCTGGCGAAGGCGCTTGATGAACGCGGCATCCCCGTGTTGGGCGCGCACAAAGGCTACAGCCAAAGCCACCAGGTGATCGCGCGCGTCAAACAGTTCGGCGGCGGACTCGAAGTGGCGCACCGACTCGCCCAGGCCAACATCATCACCAACAAGAATCTCGTCCCCGAAGACAAGCCCGAAGATTGGGATCGCCCCAGCGGCCTGCGCATGGGCACCATCGAAGCCACCCGCCTCGGCATGAACGAAGCCGATATGGAGACCATCGCCGAGTTCATCGCCCGCGTCCTCGTCAAAGGCGAAGACCCCGAGATCGTCGGCAAGGATGCGATGGACTTCCGCCTGCCGAAGCAGACCATCTACTACAACTTCGATCACGAATATCCCGCCTGGGCAAAGATGTAGTTCCGCCCTTCGTATCGCAATCAAAGACGATCGCCGCAAGGTGGTCGTCTTTTTTCTTGACAAAACCATTTTTCCTAATATAATTAGCAAAAACTAATAATATTAGGAAAAATGAAAAAGACCAAACCCACCTCCCCACGTGTCCAGCAGAAACGCGATGCCGCGGCGCAATCCATCCTCGAGGCCGCCCGCGCCATCATGCGCGAAGAAGGCGTGGCCGCCCTCTCCATGCAGGGACTCGCCCGCCGCATGGACATGCGCGCCCCCTCGCTCTACAACTACTTCGCCAGCAAAATGGATGTGTACGACGCGCTTTTCCGTCTCGGCATCACCATGTACGATGTCTATCTTCAGGAGGCACTCAAAACCTCCAAAGATCTCCACGATGAGTTGCGCATCGTCATCGAAAGTTACATGTCGTTTGCGCTGGAAAATCCCGAACTCTATCAACTCTGTTTCGAGCGGCCCGTCCCCGGGTTTGTCCCTTCGCGCTCCAGCATGGACCTGAGCTTGAGCATCCTTCAACGAGGATACCAACGGGTCGAGAAACTCAAGACAGGGTTTTCCACGGACCTGAGCAGCACACAGATCGTCGACCTGGTGATCGCGGTCTCGCATGGGCTGACTGCCATGCATCTTGCCAACGAACCCGGGCTGACCATCGGGAAAGGCAGATTTGGGTCATTGATTCCCGTTGCCATGAACATGCTGGATACGATCCTGATAAAAGGAAAATAGAACATGCAAAGGAAACGCTCCACTTACTGGTTGATCCTGGGTCTGGCTTTCTGCGTATTGATGTCGAGTTGCCGCTTGAATAGAGCGCCGGACCGCCGTACAGACGGACCGGCCTCCAGTGTTGCGCCGACACAGGGTATTGACCCCAGTCCCACATCTGCGCCGGAAGCGTTGACCTTTCAGATCGGGCGCAACGATCATGTCATCACCGTGGACGATACGCCGCGCGAGTTCATCATCTACGTCCCGGTTGGCTACAACTCCGCCAATCCTGCGCCTGTTGTGTTCATCTACCACGGCACGAACGGGACAAAGGAGACGCTGTATGAAAAAACCAGTTGGGTACGCAAGGCGGATGAGGTTGGCGCCATTTTAGTCTTCCCAAGCAGTTGGTATTATTTTTTACCCAAAGAAAACGCAAATTCGAAAAAATGGAATGATTCCCAATTGCAAAACATGACCGGCACCAATGCCGATCTTAAAGATGACGTCAAATTCACGCGTGAAATGTTGAAGCTCGTGCAGGCCACCTTCAACGTGGACACGAAGCGCATTTATGCAACGGGCTTTTCGAACGGCGGCAAATTCGTAGATACGCGCCTGATGCTCGAAATGAACGATGTCTTCGCGGCCTTTGCCACCAGCGGCACAGGCACTTACTTTCATGAAGAAGGCTTCGCCGCAAAAATGCCGCCCAAGGTTTCCACCTCCCTCTATTCCATCATGGGGACGATGGAGGAACTGGTCTCGGAAGGCTACGGAATTCCAATGCCGTTCCCCTTCGAAGCCGAAGACCTGCTGGCTGATGAAGTGTTCGGCGGAATGCTGGTCAATCTCGCCACCTATCTCAACCTCGACCCGAACGCGTACGAAGTGCTGCACCCGCGCCCCAACTATACAGTGTTCGTCTTTGACCAAAGCCTGACCGGCGCAGATAACGAGTTCGTTTTTCACATGGTCAAAGACATGATCCACGTGTATCCCAGCGGCAATTTTTATCCAAAAGAGCTCGACGCCGCCGATGTGTTTTGGAAATTCTTTGAAAGGCACCCTTTAAAATGACCATCTCTATTTCGCAGTCCTCGATCGCCCAAGCCGAACGCATTCAAGTTGTAAATGCGGATGAAGCCCACCGCCTCATGACCGACGCTTTTGAGCGGCTTCTTCGTCTCCTCGAGTCGCTCCACGCGGACGATTGGTCCAAACCCACCGCCTGCACCGCGTGGGACGTCCACGATATGGTGGCGCATCAGGCGGGCGGATATTTGAGCGGCGTCAGCCTGCGCGAGATGCTGAGGCAATATGGCCGCGTCCCCAAAAAGGGACAACTCCCCGAAGATGCCATCAACGAATTGCAGGTCGGCGAGCGCAAGAGCAAGACTCCCGCCGAGTTGATCGCGGAACTCAAGCAGGTCGGCGCGATTGCCATCCACAACTGGGCGTACGAATTCAAGGCCATCAAGTGGTTCGGCATCCCGCATCCCGTGGCTGGTTTCATGACGATCCGCGAGCTGATGTGGGTCACGCACAGCCGTGACACGTGGATGCACCGCATGGACATTTGCCGCGCCACGAACCGTCCCTTCGAGCAGACGCGCGAACACGACGGCCGCATCGTGGAGCTGGTGATCCGCGACGTGGCGGGGAAGTTGCGCAAACGTCTCGGCGGCAGGGCCATCACCCTCACGCTGACGGGAATCGCTGGGGGCGTGTGGCAGGTCGGAGAGGGCGCGCCCGCTGCGGGGTTGGAAATGGACGCGCTCGATTTCAACATCTTCGTCTCGGGCCGGTTTTCCCATGAGGAAGGTATGCAACGCGCCAAACTCTCGGGCGATCAGTCGCTCGTGAAAAACGCTTTTAGAAACTTATTGGTACTGTACTAAAAGGAGTTGGGGAAAGCAAAGTTATAATGCCTTTGAAGGCGGGCGCTCCCCGCCTTTTTCATTTCATCAGAAAAATCAGGAGGCATGTATGGATCCCCTCGAACCTGTTCTCGATTGGTTGATCAAGGTCATCCCGCAGGAAAAGCTGAAAGCACAATTCGAAAAGATGGGGCTGGGTAAAGGATGCAGCGGAATTCTGGTTGGCGGCATTGTCGTGGCAAGCGTGCTCGGGTGCATCCTCAGCTGCTGGCTGGTCTTATGGATGTTTGGCCTACTCGGCAAGTGGCCGTAAGCTGCGGGGGTACAATTACTGCCAACAAAAGGAAAACGTCATGTCCAAACCCTCCGGCAATCCACCAACCGTCTTCCCCGTGGGCGGGATCTATGGGGACGAAGAGCGCATCGTCAGGATCTTCAACTTCTTCCTCGGGCTGATGCTTGTATCCCTGCTGGCGGGGGTGGTCGCCTTGCTGTCCAACAAGAACACAGAAGAAGCGATCATCACCAGTGCGGCCAGCCTGCCCGTGTTGCTGGGACTATACATGATCCGCCGCAAGATGTTCGAGAGCACAGCCACGCTCCTGGCGGTATTCATGATCATCCTGATGACTCTGCTTGCAACGCGCGGACAGGGGGTGCATAACATATCCCTGCTCGGATTCCCGGCCATCCTGATCGTGGCAAGCCTGGTCTCACGCAAGCGCACCATGATCCTGCTGACCATGCTCAGCATCATCTGCGTGGCCTGGCTGGTGTTCGGGGATATAGCCGGTCTCTACACTCCCCATGGCGTAGCCCACAGCGTGCCCGGCGACTTTATTTCTATCTCGGTGATCTTGATCGCTACGGCGGTCATGGTCCGCCTGATCACAGAGTCTCTATTCCAAAGTTATTTGCAAGTGCAAAAAGAACTCAAGGACAGGCAAACAGCAGAGCAAGCCCTGGCCTTCTCGGAAAAAAGATTCTATGAGGCATTTCATTCCTCTCCCGTAATGATGACGATCGAGGATGCAGACCATCGCTTCATTGACGTGAACCAGGCCTTCTGCGACGTTCTCGGCTTCAACCGCGACGAAGTACTCGGGCGGCTCGCCTCCGAGTTGAACATGTGGGTGAGCTCCGATGACATCGAGGCGATCCGACGGGCCCTTTCGGAACAAAAAAGAATGAAGAACATGGAAGTGCGCTTTCGCCGCAAGTCCGGTGAGATCGGCGTGGCGCTGATGTCCGGCGATGAATTCGAAGTAAACGGCGCAAGCTACGGATTGACATCCGCCCTCGACATCACCGACCGTAAACACATCGAGGCCGAACGCGAGGAATTGATCAAGGAGTTGAGGGCCAAGAACAGCGAACTCGAGCAGTTCACCTACACCGTTTCGCACGATCTCAAATCGCCCATCATCACCGTGAAAGGCTTCCTTGGCTTTCTCGAACAGGACCTCGCCAACGGCAATCGCGAACGTGTCGGGGACGATGTGAAGCGGGTCAACGAAGCCATGGACAGGATGAACCGCCTGCTCAACGAACTGCTGGAACTCTCACGCATTGGCCGTCTCACCAACCCCCCGCAGGAGGTGCCCTTCGCTGATATCGTGAACGATGCGGTCAAACTCGTGCTGGGGCGGGTCAAAGCCGGGAACATCACGGTCCAGGTTCAATCCAGCGGCCTGCCCGTCATCTTCGGAGACCGCCAGCGCCTGGTGGAAGTACTGCAGAACCTGATCGACAATTCCGCCAAATTCATGGGCGGCCAGCAACACCCGCGGATCGAGATCGGCCAGCGCGGAGAAGAGAATGGGATGCCGGTCTTGTTCGTTAAAGACAACGGCATCGGGATCGCCCCGGCCTATCATGAAAAAATATTCGGCCTGTTCAACCGCCTCGATCCAAAAGTCGAAGGGACCGGCATCGGGCTGGCGTTGGCGAAACGGATCATCGAATTTCACGGCGGACGGATCTGGGTCGAAAGTCAGGCCGGCAGCGGTGCGACATTCCTGTTCACCCTTCCACTGCCAGGCTCGTTGCAAAAAACCGCAAGTCGTCTATAATCACGGCGCCAATCACGGAGAGCCTATGAAAAAATATCAACCCCTTATCATCCTGACCCTTTTGACCACCCTGCTGGCCGCGTGCAGCGCCGGCGCCACACCCACCGCAGAACCCGAAGCTGAACCTGCCATAGTTGATCTTGTGGTCACCAACCCAGACCAGACGATCGAGGTCAAAGCTGGAGAGGAATTCACGATCACCCTGGAGACCAACCCCAACACCGGCCTGCACTGGGAAGTGGCGGTCGAACTGGACGCAACCATTTTGGACGTGAACAACATCAGGAAGGAATTCATCGCCAAAGCCGACCGCGAAGACTCGCCCGGCTGGGATATCTGGACCTTCACAGCCATTGCCCCCGGCGAGACAACGATCACACTCGGCTATTACCGCGGTTTTACCGATGTAGCCAGCCGCACGGTCGTGTTCAACATTGTCGTGAAGTGAAAGGAACGCCATGAAAAAGATCGCACTCCTCCTGACGACCCTCGTACTCCTGCTTACGGCGTGCGGCGGCAAACCCACTGAAGAGCCCATCTACCCCATCTCGGAAGCGGGCAGGATCATCGAGGTGACAGCCGGGAATGAGTTCAAGATCATGATCGAGTCCAACCCATCCACCGGGTATCACTGGGAGGTGATCGGCGAACTCGATGAGAGCATCGTTCAATTCGTCGCCAGGGAATACCGCGCCAGCGAACCGGTCATGCCGGGCTCGGGCGGCAAGGATGTGTGGACCTTCAAAGCCCTCGCATCCGGTGAGACCAACGTCACGCTCGGATACTACCCGCCATCGAACGAGACCGTTGAGCCTGCACAAACGGTCACATTCACGATCGTGGTGAAATAAAAACATCCCCCGCCTCATTTGAGACGGGGGATTTCGTTTCGCAGGGGTTACTGACCGCTGATCTTTTTCCCGCGCTTCGGCGCCGCAGGCGGAGTCACCGCTTCGGGCGCAGGGACGGGGGATTCTGCTTCGGGGGCCGGCACGTCCGCGACGGGCACAGCAGGCACGGCGAGTTGTCCTGAGCCGTTCGAAGGGTCGAGAACGATGCGGGCATTACGTCGGCCGAGCCAATAAGCGCCGTAGAGCAACCCGACAAAGAGAGCCAGTTTCACCAATCCACCGAGCAGGAAGAAGCCGCCGCGCGGATGGGAATAACGGTCGTTCATCATCGGGTGGTTCCAGTTCTTGTTGTGGTCACGCATTGGGGGATGCTGCCAGTTGTCATTGCGTCCCTGCATCATCGGGCCATGCCAGTTCTCCTGCATGGGCATCGAGCGATAGGGCGCCATCACATTGACATGGCGGCGCCACATGAAACCCGCCGACACAAGCGCACCCAAGATCACAACCACCAATAAAATACCGAGGATCCATTTCCAGGTTTTATTCATGGGAACTCCTTTTCATGACGAAAATCATACCCGATTTGTGTAAAAAGATTGTCAAGATTTTGTGTTGAATCGTCGAAGGCACGATACAATCCAATCATGCCCAAACTCAAATCCCCCCTCCCGCTTTTTTTTGCAACCCTTCTGGTGATCGTCCTGATCGCCTTCTTCGGCCCGGAGGAAAAAGACCTCGGCGCCAACGTGCGGATCGTGTACCTGCACGGCGCCTGGGTGCTGACCGCCGAAGCGGCCTTCTTCCTCGCGGCTCTGGCCGGACTGGCCGGCCTGCTCCTCCGCCGCGACGTGTTCCACCACTGGAGCGCCGCACTCGGACGAACCGGCATCGTCTTCTGGGTGACATACCTGCCGCTTTCGTTGATGGCGATGCAATCCAACTGGAACGGACTCTTCCTGGCCGAGCCGCGCTTCCGCCTCGCGCTGACGTTTGCAGTTGTGGGCGTGCTGCTGCAAGCCGGCTTGTGGATCATCGATCAAAAATTACTCACCTCGCTGGCAAACATTGCGTTCATCGTCGTCCTGCGCGTGATCTTTTCCACCGCTGAGAACATCATGCACCCGCCTCCGTCACCGATCTTCAACTCGGGCAATTACGCCATCATCGGCTTCTTCGTGGGGCTGAACCTGCTCACGTGGCTGGCAGCCTACTTCCTGACAAGATGGTTCGTGGGTTTGAAAAAAACGGCATAGAGCCAAAGGCCTCCGGGTAACACACGGGGGCCTTTTGATTCGCAACGGTGTGATATGCTTGCCCAATCTTCGCCAATGGAAAAAGAAATGTCACGCTTTCGCCTTATCGTTCTCACCCTCATCCGTGTGGTGCTCAGCACCGCACACCGCATGATCTATCCCTTCATCACCATATTCGCGCGCGGCCTCGGCGTGGACGTGGCCTCCGTTTCCGCGTTGGTGGCAAACCGCGCGTTGGTTGGCGCCGCCACCCCGTTCATCTTCCCCTTTCTCGAATCGCGCGGACGAAAATTCGGCATGGCGTTGGGACTCATCCTCTTCATCACCGGTATGGCGCTGGTAGTGCTGAGCCCGAGCCTGACCACGCTGGGCATCGCGCTCGTGCTGGCGGTGCTGGCCAAGGCCTTTTTTGACCCCTCAGTGATCGCCTACCTCGCCGACAACAGTCCCTACGAACGGCGCGGACTCGTCACTGCCCTCTCCGAAGTGGCGTGGTCATCTGCGGGCATGATCGGCGTGCCTCTCATGGGCTTTCTGATCGTAACATTCGGATGGAGTTCGCCGTTCGTTTCGCTCGGCCTGCTGGGCGTTTTTTCGCTCGCGGCGGTCCTCTCCCTCGTCCACGACACGCATCAAGTGGAAGCGCACAAAGACGGCGCATTGGGCAACGTGCGCGCCATCCTCACCTCGCCTTCGGTGATGGCAGCGCTGTCCATCGGCTTGTTCTCGGTCGCGGCCAACGAAATGGTCAACCTGATGTTCGGCGTCTGGCTCGAAGACTCGTTCCACTTGCAAATCGCGGCGCTGGCCGGGGCATCGGCCCTCATCGGCCTCTCCGAGTTGAGCGGCGAGGGGCTGGTGGCGCTCTTCGCCGACCGTCTGGGCAAAGTCCGCGCGACCGGTTTGGGCATCGCGGCAAACTGCATCGCGGCGTTGCTGCTTCCCATCATTGGCCGCACCGAAGCAGGCGCGCTGATCGGTCTCTTTTTCTTTTATATTTCGTTTGAGTTCATCATCGTGAGTCAGATCCCGCTAATGAGCGAGGTCATGCCGAAGGCGCGCGCCACCACGCTCTCCTTCAACGCGGCAGCGCATTCGCTCGGGCGTTTCTTTGGCTCGCTCTCCGCGCCATTGCTCTACGCGCTCGGCTTCAGCGCAGTGACCGGCGCCGCGCTCCTCGTTAACCTGCTCGCGCTCGCGGCGGTCTGGTACGTGTCGAAGCACCATGACTGACCTTCTGCTCCTGCCCCTCCTCCTCGTTTTGACATTCGCCCTGCTGTGGGTCCTCGTCCCTGCGCTATACGGACTTCCCTCCGTGCCGACGAAGCCGGACCGCATCCGTGCTGCGCTTCGCCTCGCGGACCTCAAAGCGGGTGAGGCCTTCGCCGACCTCGGCGCCGGTGACGGGCGGACTCTCGTCATGGCGGCGCGCGAGTTCGGCGCAAACGCAACGGGGATCGAGATCGGGCCGGTGCAATGTCTCGTCTGCGTGGTGAACGCCCGGCGAGGCGGGGTCCGTTCCAAGGTCCGCGTGCGATGCGAAAATTTCTACAAGGCCGATGTCCGCGAGATGGATGTGGTCTACGTCTACGCCACGTCGCGCGAGTTGAGTCGTCTGCAGGCGCATCTGCAAAATCAACTGAAGCCCGGCGCGCGCGTGGTCACCGTCGGGTCGAACTTTCCCGATTGGCATCCCGCCAAAACAGACCGCGAGAACTTGCTGTTCCTTTACGTGATGCCACAGTACGGACGTACCGTTGAAGCGGCGGATACATCTGCGTAGACTTGTAAAAAAAGGAGAAGAACATGAAACAAAAAACTTTATATCTGATCAACAGCGGCGTATGCCTGCTCTTCGCGATCGGGCTCCTGCTCATGCCTTCGGTGATGCTCGGCTTGTTCGGCATGAACGATACCGAACAGGCGGTGATGCTCGGACAATTGATCGCCGTGGAACTCGTGGTGAGCGGCGTGATCACCCTGCTCGCGCGCGACACAAAAGACGCGCAGACCCGCACCGCCATTAACTACGCCAACATTGCCGCGGGCGCGTTGGGCGTGATCGTGAGCATCAACGGCACGCTGACCGGCGCGTTCGGCTGGTTCGGCTGGGTGGTCACTGTCGTATATTTATTGGTGGCTGTGGCATTCGCGTATATTCAGTTCTTCGCATGGGGTGAGTAACAGTTTCGGTTGAGAAAGCCGCCCCGCGATCCCTACGCAAATTGCGGGGCGGCTTTTTGTTTTGGCGCATCAGGGTGGAAGAGGATACAATGAACCAATCCGTTTACTGGTAAAGGATTTGGTATGAGCACACTGCCCGGCGGCACGGTTACGTTCTTGTTTACCGATATCGAGGGCTCGACCCAGCTTTGGGAAAAACACCCCGAGGCAATGAAGGCCGCGCTTGCCAGGCACGATGCGATCCTGAAAGAAACGATTGCAGCAAATCATGGTCATGTTATCAAGACCACCGGCGATGGGGTGCATGCTGTCTTTGAAAAAGCGATTGACGCGATCAACGCAACAATATCGTCTCAGCGGAAACTTTTCTCAACTTTTGTTCCGACTTCATCCCTCTCCATACGAGTCCGCATGGGGATTCATACCGGCGAAGCGGAACTGCGTGACGGGGATTATTTCGGCTCGACTCTCAATCGCGCCGCACGCATCATGTCGGTTGGGTACGGCGGGCAGATGCTGCTCTCGAACGCAACGGCCGAACTGGTCCGCGAGCAATTGCCCGCGGAAACGTCTCTGCGCAACCTGGGTGAGCATCGCCTCAAAGGCCTGACCCGACCGGAACACATCTTTCAACTCGATCATGCGGACCTTATCAACGAATTTCCCCCGATCAAGTCGCTGGATGCCTTTCCCAATAATATCCCCATTCAACTCACATCCTTCGTCGGGCGCGAAAAAGAAATTAACGAAATCATCAACGCGCTCAATACATCACGTCTGGTCACTCTCACTGGCTCAGGCGGCACGGGCAAGACGCGGCTCTCTGTCGAAGTCGGCTCGCAACTGCTGACCA
>CAYNQA010000094.1:0-10251 GCA_964399225.1 uncultured Anaerolineaceae bacterium | reverse complement strand
CTGTTCGCTCGAAGGTCGGCGCGCGGCGCGGAGTATATTCCAATATTTAAAAGATAGTCCCTAGGCTTGTCGTATAATCGAAACATTACTTTTCAAAAGGAAATCCATGGCAGACCCACGAGTTAAAAAACTGGCGCAAGTGATGGTGAATTATTCACTTGGCATCAAACGCGGACAGAAAGTGTACTTGCAGACATCCCCAGCAGGACATGAATTCAACCTGGCATTTTACGAGGAAGTCATCAAGGCCGGGGCGCACCTGACAGTGATGATGACGATCCCCGGCGCCGAAGAAGTATTCTTAAAGCACGCCAGCAAAGCGCAGATGGACTTCATCTCACCAGTTCGTAAACTGCTGGTGGAGACCTACGACGCGCGCATGGTGCTTGAAGCAGAGACGAACACGCGCGAACTTGCCGGGGTGGACCCCAAACGGATCGCTTACGCCCGCAAGGCGGGAGCGCCGCTCTTCCAGAAAATGCTCAAGCGCATCGAAACCAAGGAATTGAAGTGGTGCGTCACCGTTTATCCGACCGATGCAATGGCACAAGACGCCAACATGAGCCTGAGCGATTACACCGAGTTCGTTTATGAAGCGGGCATGCTCAACGCAAAAGACCCGGTCGCATTGTGGAAGGCCGAGGAAAAGAAACAGAAAAAATTGGTATCGTGGCTCAAGGGCAAAGACAACGTGGTGATGAAAGGCGACAACATCGACCTGACCATGTCGATCAAAGGCCGCAAATTCATCCCGTGCGCCGGCGACCAGAACTTCCCCGATGGCGAGATCTTCACCAGCCCGGTCGAGACCTCGGTCAACGGCTGGGTGCGCTTCAAATACCCGGCCATCTTTGACGGGCAGGAGATCGAGGATATCGAACTTTGGTTCGAGAACGGCAAGGTGGTGAAAGAGACAGCAAAACGCAACCAGGCTCTTCTCACCGCCCAACTCAACACAGACAAAGGTGCGCGCTATCTCGGCGAATGGGGTATCGGCACGAACTACAACATCCAACGATTCACGAAGAACATGCTCTTCGATGAAAAAATCGGCGGCACCATCCACCTCGCAGTCGGTCTCGGATTCGAGGAGGCGGGCGGCGGCAATCAAAGCGGCCTGCACTGGGACATGCTCTGCGACATGGCCAACAGCGAGATCCTTGTGGACGGCAAGCTATTCTACAAAAACGGGAAACCTGTCATCAAATCATGAAGACCACAGAATTTTTCGACGCCATCCGCGCAGGGAAAAAAGAAGCCATCGAGCGCTTCCTGCTTCTGGACCCGAGCCTGGTCCACGCCACCGAAAAGGGACTTAGCCCGGTGCTGGTGGCCGCCTATCACCTCGAACCGCACCTGGCCAACTTCTTCGCCGACCGCAAGGCCAGCCTTTCGATCTTCGAGGCGGCAGCCATTGGGCGCACCACCCACATCGCGCGCATCCTCGCGCGCCAGCCGGAACTCGTGAATGCCTTTTCCGACGATGGATTCCAACCGCTTGGACTGGCCTGCTTCTTCGGTCATCTCGAAGCGGCCGAGTATCTCGTGCGGGCGGGCGCTTCATTAAATACACCTTCGAATAACGGCCTGGGTGTCACACCGCTCCAATCGGCGGCGGCCGGCAACCATGCGTCCCTGGTGGGCATGCTCCTGAAAAGCGGAGCCAACCCCAACGTCCGCGAGGGAAACGGATTTACTCCCCTGCATGCGGCAGCCGAGAACGGCAGCGTGGAGATCATCGAGATGCTCATCCTGGCCGGAGCCGACCTGCGTATGCAAAGCAATGACGGCAAAGTCCCGCTCGACCTGGCGCTGGCGAAGGGTCACGCACCTGCGGCGGAATTACTGAAACGCGAGATCACCAAGCGTTTCAGAAATAAATGAGCCCGTGCTGCATCCCCCAGACAACGAACAATAATGCAAACATGTGATTAAAATCCCTTGAAAAAACATAAGATTAGCCTTAGAATCAAAAATACTAGTGGGGGATCCCAGTGTAGTTGTCATGCAAGGCTTGTAGAACCCGCCATACCAAGGAGGTGAACGCCTGAAAGACCAAAGCACGAAAAAGCACGGTACCAAAATCCATCTTATCTCTCATTCAACCCAAGGAGAATGAACATGACTGCATCTTCCTCTCGTTGGCAACGCGTTTTGGGCATCGTGGTCACCCTGATCATGGTGTTCGCACTGGCAGCCCCCAATGCTGTGAACGCGACCAAAGCTCCCGCTCCGCAAGCACCTGCGCGGACCGAAATTAGTGATTTCCATGCCGCCCGCTTCGTTGGCCAGACCAACGGCACTGCGGCCCAGATCGCCGAGCGCCTGTATGGCCCTTCGCGCGGCATCACCGAAACCTTGACCGGTAAAGGCACCGGCCCCTTCAAGGAGCAGGTCGGTTCCTGGAACCTGCCGTGGGCCAAGTCCCGCCGCAATACCACCCCGCGCGTGGCGGAATCCAACACGGCCAACAAAGAAAACCGCAAGCGCATCTACGATGAAGAACCCTCCCCCGAGTTGTTCGCATTCTGGGAAGGCCTGAACCAGGGTTCCAACCGCACCCTCTTCGGCTTTGGCTTCCTGCCGCCCGACACCACTGGTGACACGAGCGGTAATGTATATAACTCCGGCTATTATGTTCAGACCGTGAACACAACCATGGCCGTTTGGGATTACAGCCAGGCGAATCTTTACGGCGGCTGGCCCAAGACCGTGCTTGGCCCGATGCCCATCAATGAACTGTGGGCTGGCACCAACACCTCCTGCGAATACACCAACGACGGCGACCCGATCGTGCGCTACGATGAGCAGGCTGGCCGCTGGCTCATCAGCCAGTTCGCTCTGCCGATCTTCGCTGAATATGCGCCGGGAAGTTTCTTGTACCCCGACATCTTCCCCTATGCATTCGCGGAGTGTATCGCCATTTCCCAGACCGACGACCCGACCGGCGGCTACTATCTGTACGAGTTTGCCTCCCCGCTCACCAGCATTGACCATGACGGCGATGCTGATACTGCGATGGTAGGAGGCTACAAGATGCCCGACTACCCCAAGTTCGGTGTGTACTCGAACGCCTACTATATGTCGGTGAACCAGTTCGATGAATTCGGTTTTAATTGGGCTGGCGCAGGCATGTACGCCTTTGAGCGCGATGCCATGCTTGTGGGCGGTCCGGCCGACATGGTCTACTTTGATCCGTATGCTGCCGAAGATTGTAGTGCCGAAACGCTCTACACCACCGAGACCAGCTCCTACTGCTTCATGGGCGGCATGTTGCCCGCCGATAATGACGGCTCATTTGGCTTTGGCACCTCTGGAGGCTGGTCCACCTACTTCATGCAATTCGATGAGGACGCCTGGAGCACCCCGGCTTATACCACTCCCGACGCGTTGGAAATATGGGAAATGGGAGTAGATTGGGGCGTCTCCGCTTGGGTCGGCGGTCCGACCTTGCTTACGGTCGATCCGTTCGACTCGGACCTGTGCGGTTACTCGCGCAACTGTATCGACCAGCCCGTCACCGCTGTGGGCCTGGCCGCCATCAGCGACCGCTTGATGGACCGCTTGAACTACCGTGTGATCGATCGCTCTGCGGAAGGCGGCCCGATCTATGAAGTCATGGTCACCAACCACACCGTGGACGTGAACGGTGCCGATCAGGCTGGCGTGCGCTGGTATGAACTGCGCCGCTACTGGAATGGTGTTTCGTACGATCCCTGGTTCGTTTACCAGCAGGGCACCTACGCCCCCGATGGCAACAGCCGCTGGATGGGCTCGATGGCCGTGGACGCCGTTGGTAACCTGGCCCTCGGTTACTCGGTCTCTGGCGCTGCCACCTACCCGACCATCCGCTACACCACCCACAAGGTGGGTGATCCGCTCGGCACCATGCGCGATGAGGTGGCCATCACCTCCGCCGCCAGCGCGGCCGGTGCGCAAACCAGCACCTCCTACCGCTGGGGTGACTACAGCTCGATGACCGTTGCAGACGGCACCGGCTGTGACTTCATTTTCACGAGCGAGTACCTGCGCGGCACCACCGGCGCCGAATGGTACACTCGCATGGGTAACTTCGGGTTCGATAACTGCTTCGCCAACGATGTGGAAGGCCCCGAGCTCTTCTGGCTCAGCACACCTCCGGATCCCGATCCCCTGCGCGACGGCGAGTTCCAATGGGATGTGTTCTACGACCAGTGGGGCGTGGACTACTATCAGTGCAGCCTCGATCATGGCGCCTGGTTCACCTGCTCCACCCCGTACTTCTACACGGGCCTCGCTTCGGGCTGGCACCACTTCGAAGTGCGCGGCGTGGATGTGGTAGGCAACATTGGCGAACCCATCACGCATGATTGGGAGATCATTGCCCAATCCAGCACGTTCGTTTCTGCGGCAAACGCCGATGGCTACCTGTATGAAAGCAGCGAAAACTCGAACGTTGGCGGCACCGGCAGCACTTCCGCCGGCAGCTGGCTCTACGTTGGCGATCAGATCTATGACCGCCAGGTTAAGAGCGTGTTCTCCTTCAACGTTACCCTGCCTCCTGGCGCGATTGTGACCGGCGCCCGCATCCAGTACTTCGCTGGCCCGTATGTTGGTCAGAATCCGTTCGCCACACATGGCCCGTTGCTTCTCGACATTGCAAACCCGTACTTCGGTGGTGCAGGGTCGTTGGTTGCTTCGGACTTCGAAGCGTCTGCTAGCGCTTACGATGTGGCCTTCTGCCCGCCCACAACCATCGCAACCAACCTGTACGCCTGCTACATCGACCCGTCTTACCTGTTCTTGGTGGGCGGCTCGGTCCAGTTCCGCATGGGCTTCACGTTGGATGACAACGATGACAACGGCGCGGACATGCTCAAGATCTACAGCGGCAACTACCTCAATCCGGTCTACCGCCCGATCCTGGTCGTTGACTACTACATCCCGTAATGTAGTAACGCTTCAGGTCCAAGGCAAGTTATCCTGAAGAATCAAAAAATCCCGCCCCGGAGAAATCCGGGGCGGGATT
The DNA here is from genome assembly GCA_964399225.1 of uncultured Anaerolineaceae bacterium. Lineage (GTDB taxonomy): Bacteria > Chloroflexota > Anaerolineae > Anaerolineales > Villigracilaceae > Denitrolinea. The sequence goes on along the minus strand of CAYNQA010000094.1, from coordinate 5,243 downwards.
TTATTTATCGGGCGAGAGCCTACGGGCAATCAAACGTATACGTGATCAATTCCGGGATGATCTCACTACGGCCCACCACCTGGCCCAGTTTGTTCAACCCAACGAGTTGAAAATCGAACCAGCCGTTCGCTTCGCGATTATCGGGAACCACATCGCTGGCATTGTAGGTCAGTGTAAAATGCCCGCCGCCGTCACTCAACAGGTTGCCGCCGCGCGACCAATCGGGAGCGAATGTGGACGCCTTGCTGCGAATACGGTAATAAAACTCCACCACGCTCACATATGGATCGGAAGCCGTCACATCGAATGTGATGGACTGCGGTTCACAACGCAACGAGAACCGGCCGGACGACAGGATGATACTTCCGAAGGCGGATCCATTCAATGACGCCGGAACCGTCACGGGTCCGCCCCCGAACGGGGTGGCTGTCTCCGTCGCCGGCGTGACCTCCACGCTGGGCGTCTGCGTGGGGAGCTCAAGGGTGGGCAAAGGCGTGTTGGTTGGCAAGGGAGTGGATGTGGGCGCGTCCGTTGGGATGACGGTTACGATCACGGTGGCAAGGATCACCTGCGGGGTGGGAGGAACCGGGGTCGGTTGAGGGGTGGGCGGAACCGGCTGCAGGGCACTGCATCCCGCGAGCAGAAAAGCGAACAGGGTCAAGGTCAGTCGTTTCATGGCATCTCCTTTGATAATCTGCCCCATTTTATAGCATAATCGGGGGGCACCGGCACATTTTGACGGGTTCCATGAAACTTTTTTGTGATACAACGTATATTGGAATACCTGCTTGCTTCATATCAGCAGTCATCAGGAGAATATCATGTCTAAAAGTTTGAAAACCTTTTCCATCCTGGCCGTGCTTGCCATCCTGGCACTGGCTGTCGTTTCCCCGGTCCGCGCGTTCGAAAGCCGCGAAGGGGAAGAGATCATCATCAAGGAAGGCGAGGTCGTGGAAGATGACCTGTACGCCTTCGCAAACACCATCACTGTGGATGGCACCATCAAAGGCGACCTTGTGGCCTTCGGCACGGTCATCACCGTGAACGGCACGATCGAAGGCGACTTGATCGCCGCGGGTCAGGCTGTCATCATCAATGGCAAGGTCAATGATGACGCGCGCATCGCCGGAGCCGGGTTACAGGTCGGCTCGGAGGCCGTCATCGCCGATGACTTGATCGCAGCCGGGGCGTCGCTGGAAACCCGCGAGGGCAGCCAGGTTGGCGGTGATCTGGTCTCGGGCAGTGCGCAAGCCTTGCTGGCCGGCAACGTAACCGGTAACGTGACCTCTGGCGCCGCCGGCGTGGAGCTCCGCGGCAACTATGGCGGCGACGTGACAGCTTACGTGGATGTCACCAGCGACAGCGAAGAAATGCCGCCCTTGAACATGTACATGACCGACATGCCCATTTCCATTCCGAGTGTGCCTGCCGGCCTCACCGTCAGCGATACCGCAAAAATTGAAGGCGATCTGGAATACACCAGCACGTTCGATCTCAACATCCCCAGCGCATCGGTGGGCGGCAAGATCATCCGCACCGAACCCGCCGTGGACACCGATGAGGTGGTTGTCGTACAAACCCCGGCCGAAAAAGTGACTTCCTGGCTGCTTGGGTTGCTGCGCTTCAGCATCACCTTGATCCTGTTCGGCCTCTTCCTCGGCTGGCTCTTCCCGAAATTTATGAAGACCCTGCCCGAAAACCTGCAAGCCAAACCCTGGGCCAGCCTTGGCTGGGGCGCGGTGACCTGGGCCATGTTCTGGTTCGCCCTGCTGGCCGTCATCCTGGTTATGATCTTCGGAGGTATCCTGTTCGGCGTCTTCACGCTGGGCGCTGTGAGCGGCACGATCATCTGGGTGGGCATCCTGTTGCTCTTCTCACTGACTGTAGGTTTCATCCTCGTCACCTCCTACCTCACCAAGATCGTGGTCGGTGAGTGGGTTGGCAAGTGGGTGCTCGGCAAGCTCTCCCCCACCCTTGCAGAACACAAAGTGTGGCCGATGGTGATCGGCGTACTGATCGTCGTCACGGTCGTCGGACTCCTTCGCTTCCCGCTCATCCCGCTCGGTTTCTTTGGCGGCTTGCTCAACTTCGTTATCATCCTCTTCGGCCTTGGCGCCCTCTGGCTCTGGGGACGTGAAAAGTTCTCCAAGCAGCCGGTTGCCTAAACCTGCAGCATTTCGAAACCAGGTTTCCATTCGGAAACCTGGTTTTTCTTTTAATAAGATGAATCCAGTTATAATCGCGCCCATGTTAACCCCGGAACAAATCGAAGCCAAACTTGACCGCATCCTTTTATCGGTGCAAAAGCCCGCCCGTTACGTGGGCGGCGAGGTCAACAGCGTGGTCAAAGATTGGGACTCCGTCGCTACGCGCGTGGCCCTCATCTTCCCCGACATCTACGACATCGGCGTCTCCAACGTCGGCCTGAAGATCCTCTACGACCAGATCAACCAACGCGAAGACGCGCTGGCCGAACGCGCCTACTCGGTCTGGAACGACATGGAAGCCAAGATGCGCGAGCATGGGATTCCCCTCTACGCGCTCGAATCAAAACGCCCCCTGAGCGGGTTCGACATTTTGGGCTTTACCCTGCCCTACGAAACCCTCTACACCAACGCCCTGAACGTGCTCGATCTTGCGGGCATCCCCGTCCGTGCCGCGGACCGTAACGAGACCCACCCCCTCATCATCGCGGGCGGACATGCCTGCACCAACCCCGAACCGATGCACGCCTTCATTGATGCATTCGTGATCGGCGAAGGCGAGGAAGTGATCCACGACATCATCAATGTGGTTATGAAAGTCAAAGGTCAAACGTCAAACGTCGAGTCTGACCTTCGACCTTCAACTTTCAATCGTGACCAACTCCTCCTGGAACTGGCACAGATCCCCGGCGTCTACGTCCCCCGTTTCTACAAGGCGAGTTACCTCGAAGACGGCACTCTCGAGGGTGTGGAAACCCTGCGGGAAGACGTCCCTGCCACAGTGGTGAAGCGCATTGTCGGCAAACTGCCTCCCCCGCCGACCAAATTCATCGTGCCCAATATCGAAGTCGTCCATAACCGCGCCTCAGTGGAGATCATGCGCGGATGCACGCGCGGGTGCCGCTTCTGCCAGGCGGGTATGATCACCCGTCCCGTCCGCGAACGAAGCGTGGACGATATCGTCGAGGCTGCCGCAGAGGCCATCCGCAACACCGGTTTCGAGGAACTGGCGCTCATGTCGCTCTCTTCCTCCGATTTCACCTACGTTGTGGAGTTGGTCAACAAGATCAGCGAACGCTTCAAGGGCCAAAAGCTGACTGTCTCCCTGCCGTCGCTGCGCATCGAATCCGTTTCTGTTGACCTGATGGATAAACTGCGCGAGCATTATTCGGGCGGCTTCACGCTTGCACCCGAAGCCGCGTCCGAACGCATGCGCCGCATCATCAACAAGTTCATCCCCGACGAAGACATCATCGACACCACGCGCGAGATCTATCGCCGCGGCTGGACCACGATCAAGCTGTATTTCATGATCGGTCACCCAAGCGAAACGCTCGAGGATGTGCAAGCCATTGTAGACTTGTGCAAGCGTGTCATCGCCGAAGGCCGAAAAGTGGCAGGGATGAAGGTGAAGCTGAACGTGGGCGTGAGCACCTTCGTACCCAAACCGCAAACCCCCTTCCAATGGGTCTCGGTGGATACGCGGGAAAGCATCGTCGCCAAACAACACCTGCTCAAAGACAGCCTGCGCGACCGCAACATCAAACTCTCGTGGACCCGTCCCGATGACACCCTGCTGGAAGCATGGCTTTCACGCGGCGACCGCCGCACAGCCGAGGTCATCTACTCTGCCTGGAAGAGCGGCGCCAAGTTCGACGCCTGGGAGGAAAGCCGCAAGTACACCACGTGGATGGCCGCCTTCGCCGAACATGGCCTCGACCCGGCCTTCTACACCCACCGCACCCGCCGCACCGACGAAGTCTTCCCATGGGATCACATCACCAGCGCCGTGCGCAAGAATTTCCTATTCCAGGATTTCCGCCAATCCCTCGAAGGCAAGATCCGCGTGGACTGCCGCTTGAACTGCTTTGCCTGTGGCATCCTGCCGACCTTCTCCAATCTGCGCCGTGAAAATCCCGGCGAAGGCTGGAAATGCCCGGATGTGAAGACACCTGCCCGAGTGCCAAGCAGCAAATCCCCGCTCACCGAACTTCCGATGGTGGGAGATTAAATGCGCAAGTCGCAGTTCCTCGTGCACCTGCAAAACGAACGTGACCATTGGGAGCGCGCGCTCAACTACGTGGGTGCGGCGCGGTTGGGCATTGGCGGTGTCACAGGTCATTGGTCGGTGCGCGATATCGTAGCCCACATCATGGTGCGCGAACAACACATCGCCGACCGCCTGCATGAGATTCAGCAAGGCGAGGCCCTGCCTCCCTGCAAAACACAAGACGAACTTGACACCTTCTTCGAGGAATTCGGTTACCCTGATTTCGAATCGCCCATCCTCGAGTCGCTCACGGCTGATGAATGGGCGATCCAAAAATATCGCAACACACCCTTCAAAGACCTGGTCACCATCGAGTTGCACGTTTTCGAAGCCATCCTGGAAAGCCTGAAACAACTGTCCGAACAGGAACTCGAGGCGCACAGCCTCTACGAGCGCGTTGCACGCGCCACCATGGCCCACTACCGCCAACACACGGCGGATATCCGCAAACGATTCAAGGCCCCCATCAAACGCTAATGCGCATCCGCATCACATTTTCCAAACAAGGCGCCCTGCGCTACACCGGTCACCTCGACCTGCACAACCTGTGGGAACGCGCTGCACGCCGCGCCGCCATACCTCTTGCCTATTCACAAGGCTTCCACCCCCAACCCAAAATGCAGATTGCCGCCGCCCTGCCCCTCGGCTTCTCCTCGCGCGCCGAGCTCATGGATATCTGGCTCAAAGAAGATCGCGGTTTGGCACAACTGCGCGACGAGTTGCAAGGCATGCTTCCCAGCGGCGTGCAGATCCTCACCATCGAACAGGTGGACGAACGTGCCCCGGCCCTGCAAACCCAGGTGGTCTCTGCCGAATACGAAATCGCCGTTCCTCCCGAGCACGCCTCCGGCCTTGACGGGAAAGCGGCCGGCCTTTTGCAGGCTGAGTCACTGCCCCGTGAGCGCCGCGGCAAACAATATGATCTCCGGCCGCTGATCGAGGCATTGGTTCTCACGCCTGCCTCCATCGCCGCTTCCGAACACTCCTCT
>CAYNQA010000093.1:0-10288 GCA_964399225.1 uncultured Anaerolineaceae bacterium | reverse complement strand
GGTGTTGCTGATGGCATTCTGCGCGCCGACCACGTCGTTGTTGAGGCGGCTCATCAACTCGCCCACTTTGGTGTTCGTGAAAAACCGCAGGGACATGCGTTGCAGGCGCGCGAACAGCGACGAGCGCAGATCGTAGATCACGCCCTCGCCGACGGTGGCGTTGAGGCGGCGTTGAAAGACATTGATCACACCCGTCACTGCGGGGATACCCAGAAGTGCCAGTGCGAGCAGGATGAGTTCGTCTGCATTTTTCGAGGGGATCACCACGTCGATCATGTTGCGGAAGATGAGCGGGGTGAGGAGCGAGAGAACCGTGGTGAGCAGAATGGTCACGAGCATGCCCGCGATGTGCCACCAATAGCCGCGCGCGTAGGAAAGCACCCGTAATAAAAGTTGTCGCGTCACTTTGGGCTTTTCATCGCCCGAACGCATGTATTGAAACCAGCCGTAGCCATGCATGAGAAGTATTCCTTAATTATGTAGAATTGAAGATCGTATACAAGTATACAAGTACACAGGTATACAGGGAGTGTTGATTTTGTTTACGTGTTTACGTGTTTACGTGTGTACCTGTCTACCTGCCTGCTTCCCCTATTCACCCGATATTCTTCTTTAATTCCTTCGGATCGAGATACATTTCCACGTAGCCGCAGTTCGGACAGGCGAAGGCCTGACGTATTTTCGTGACAGTTCGCAGCATCCCCGTCTGTTTTTTGGATACATAACCGATCTGATCGCTGGAGGATATCGCGCCTTCATCCATAAGCTGGTTGCATTTTGGACAATTATGTTCTTGCATGGGAATCTCCTTTCGAAACAATAAACCACGTTGGATGGATTGTATCCCATTCGTGTTGGCGGGGATATAATTCCGCCAAGGAGACCCGCCATGAAAAATGGAACGTGCCCCAAGTGCAATTCCTCCCAGGTGTATTTCAAACCGTACGCACTGGATAAAGTGACACTGGACAGCAAAAACGTGGAATACGTCAACTACGTCTGCGCGGAGTGCGGATATTTCGAATCGTACATCACAGATCAAGATGCCTTGAAGAAGATACCCCTGCGCGCCGAAAAGGTCGGAGATTGGAAAAAGGTTCAATGAACACGCCCTCGAAAACCCCTGTCGTTGTTTCGGTCATCCTGGCCGTCATTCTGCTTCTGTTGATCACCGCGGTGTCGTTCTTTATGCAGATCATTTTGATGAACGGCGTGATGAGTTCCAGTCAGACGAACACTGCCCTGACCACCTCGCTTGTTTGCCAGGGCGCGGATATCATCCTCGGCGCGATCCTGGCTGGCTGGTTGACGCGCCTCTTCCTGACGCGCTTCAACATGAACAAGGTGTTGGCGGTGATCGTTGCCATCATCCCTGTCGCCATCCTTGCGGCGGTGCTGGCGTTCATCGCCATCTTTGTCGGGTTGGCCGCGGCGGGACTGATCTAGAGGCGCGCCATGCTCCCGCTCCACGAGATCGAGGCCTTTCTCCAACACACGCCTGCTCACCTGCAGGAGATCGTTTTGGAGTTGCGGAATCTCATCGCGCAGGCCGCGCCTGACGCGGCGGAAGCGATCCGTTGGGGCGGGTTGAGTTACTACCACGAGGGCCGCGGCGGAATCGTCAGCGCGGGCATCGCGCAGATCGGCATCCACGAGAATTATGTGGAGCTGGCCTTCATCCACGGCGCGTTCCTGCCTGACCCGCGCCATCTGCTCACGGGAAAAGAAAAAGTAAAACGCCGTTTGCGGATCGATTCATACGACTCCGCGCCGTGGGATTACTGCATGGACTTGATCCGCGCTTCGGCGAAATTCGATCCACGCCTGCCGCATTAAAACAAAAGCGCCCGCAGCAAAGCGGGCGCTTTTTGGGTCAACGCTCTTAGGGGCCGACAGATAAAACAGCAACCCCAAAAGCGGTATTCTGCCCGCCCAACGAATCGCGGGCAACAAGAATGGTCACGCGCGAGCCTGTCCCCAGCATGCTTGCCAGGTTCTCAGGCAGGATCTCTGTGGAAGGGGTGATCACAAATGCATATTGCATACCGTCCGCGGTGCGGATCGCTATACTGGCACCAGGCGTGTAATTGGTAACAACACCAGTAATATGAGCACGTACCGGCTGGTTGGGGCGAACCAATACAATACGCGCAGTCAGGCCGTTATCATTGCGCAACGCGCGAACCAGGACTGATTGCCCAACCTCCAATGTTGCCGGGCGCAAGCGCTCAGTAATATCGAGGGTGACAACGCGCAAATTGGGGCTTAAGAGCAGGGGCACCTGCAATCCTTGCGGCAGGACCAGTGTCATGCTGGATGCATCCAATGCGCCGACTTTTCCGACCAAATGCTCAGCCTTGCCGGGATTTTGCGCCGCTTGCAATGTTGCAAAACGAGCGGCTTTTTCAGTGGCACGCGCATCCGGTGAGACGGTAGCCTGCGCATGCGGCAGCGGACTGACAGGCTGTGCAAGCGCATGCGAGGTGGCAGTCAACAACCCAAGAGCAAGGGCAAACAGGGTGAACAAGCGAATCAATTTCATGGGGTCTTCACTCCGAATTAAGGCTCATAAAAAATACCCAACAGCACGAAAGACTCGTTCCCATTGGAATCACTGGCAATGATCTCGATCACATTGGGGCCTTCCTCCAATGTAACGACCTGCTTGAACAGACCATCCGGGCCTACGATCAACAGGTCATCACCAATGCTTATCACCGAGCCCGCAGGGGCTTGACCGGCGATCTCCACGTTGGGTGTATTGACGACTGCCCCATCCAATGGAGACAGGATGACGAGGTTCAAAGCCCCGCTTCCGGTTGAACCCGAAGCGGGTGGCGCCGTTTCAGGCGTTTGGCCAGCGGGGACCGAGTCGCCGGGCAAAGGTTGCGACCCGCCCGGAGTGGGGTCCGAAGCGGAAGGGCCAGCGACAGAAGGTAAACTGCAGGCCAGCGCTGAGATCAACAGGACGGTCAATAACAGGTATTTGTTCATATGCATAAGACGGTTCCTGGGGCAAAAATGTTCGTGCGGGGCGCAATTATATGTCATTAACGGCATACCCCGCGATCACTCGCGGGGCAGCCTTAAGCCAACTCAGAGGGAGGAGAGAGTTATTTTCCGTACGGGCCATCAGCCCGACAGATTACATGGGGTCAACGTCAGGGTTCGTACCGCACCATTTACAGGCGGCCTTTTCCATCATGTTGCAGGCCGCGGCATTCGAACAACGGTGGGCCACGATACGCGGCGGAGAATCGGGCAGTTCCTCGGCGGGGTAGATCACATCCGCCTCAAGCGCGATCTCATGTCCAACGTGTTCACAGTACTTGATCTTTTCGATTTGCCAGGTCCGAAATGCCATGTGTGCCTCCTGACTACAGTTACAGTTTAAAGGATGTGACGCCTGTCTGCCAGTGACAGGCGTCACGTATCGGTGTGACAAAGCGCCTATTTAAGATGAGCTATCCCAATTTTGTCCACTTTGACGGAGACCCCGCTTCCTAACGCTCTCAATATCGTTCGAGGCGCAGGATGGTGCCTTTGTGGTTAACGATGTAGAGTTCGCCGGCCTCGTCCACGCCGAAGGATGTGATCAATGCGTTGACTTGAAAGAGCCGCTCGGCGTTGAAGATCTCTTCATCGCCGTTCACAATACGCAACCCACCCCAGATATTGCCGGTGCAGTAATCGCCGTAGAAGTAGATGCCATACAGTTCAGCGATCCCGCCGCGATACACGTATCCGCTCACCACCGAACAGCCGCTGATCGTTTCGGCATGGTTGTACTCAAAGACCGGCGGCCAGTGGTTTTGTAGAGCAGCACCGTTGCCGAAATCGTGCATGCCTTCGTAGCGGTTCCAGCCAAAGTTAATCCCGCCGGGCGTGCCCGACGGAACGTAGTTCACTTCTTCGTAATCGCCCTGGCCCACGTCGCCGATCCACATATCGCCGGTCAGGCTGTCGAAGGTAAAGCGCCAGGGATTGCGCAGGCCATAGGCCCAGATCTCATCGCCGAAGGGATTGTCGCTCGGGATGGCGTAGCGTTCTGCGCTATTCACATCGATACGCAGCATTTTGCCGAGCAGGGTGCTCAGTTTTTGCCCGTTGCCAAGGGGGTCGCCGCCAGCGCCTCCATCCCCAAGGCCAATGTAGAGATAGCCATCCGGACCAAAGGCCAGCCCGCCGCCATTGTGATTGGGGAAGGGTTGGCCCACTTCGAGCAATTTGAGCTCACTATTCGGGTCCGCGGTATTGCCGGAGGCGGTGAAGCGCGCAATGACCGTATCGCCGCCGCGTTTGGTGTAGTTGACGTAGAAGAATCCGTTGGTTTCGAAATTGGGATGAAATGCCAGGCCGAGTAATCCCTGTTCGTTCTGGTCATCATCCACGCGGTCGGTAATGTCGAGGAACGGCTCGAATTGCAGCGTGTCATTTTGGATGATGAGGATGCGCCCGCGCTGTTCCACTACGAAGAGACGTCCAGACCCATCGCCGGCATGCTGCAGGTCCACGGGACGGGTGAGCCCTTGCGCGATGGTAACCCATTCAAAGCGGGACAGGTCGGGGAAGGCGGTCGCATCGGTCCGCGACGGGGGGGCGGGCACCTCAGACTCAGGGGAGGCCGAGGCCGGCAAGGAGGTGGCCGCTGGGAGGTCGGAAGGAGGCGGCGCCGATGTGGGCGGAAGAGCCGTTGGGGTGGCGCTTGCGCACGCGGCGAGGAGCAAGGTCAGCAGGAGGGTGAGTCGGCGCATTGTTACTTGTCGTTCGGCAGGTCTTTCACTTCGGCATCCACCACCTCACCAGAGGAGGTCGATGATGCCGATGCGGTCAGTTCCTTCATGTGTTCCTGCACCACGCTGGGCGGGCAAAGTTCCACAAAGAGATAGTTGCCAAGCGAGACGATGGCAATATCGTCCAGTGCTGCAAGACCCGGAATGACCGAGACAACATCGATGGGCCAGATGAGGTAAGCCGCCGTGGCAACCGGGAGCAGTTTGAGCAGGAAGTTGACACGACGGTCGCCCATCAGGCGGGCGATCAGCTTCAGACGCAGCGCAAAATCGCGCAGGAAGCCGCCGGAGGGGGAGACCATCAGGTCGCCTGGTTTCTTTTCGGTCATAGGGTTTCTCCTTTGAACTGTAAGTTGGTTACGCAGGGCAAGGCAGAACCTGCTTCAATGCGTAATGAGCTAGTTGATTATACGCCGGATGGCAGGAAGGGTCTCGCGGGTGGAAAGTTTCTCAAGTGGAGGGTAAGTATTTCAATTGACACAATGTCACATATTTTGTACAAATCAGACACTAGGAGTTTCTCATGGAAATGATCATTGACTTCCCCGGTGGCGCCCGCGTGGACGCCCACTTCCGCGGCCACGACCTGGCCACCGACCAACCCGCTGGGGGCGGCGGAATGGATGCCGCGCCGATGCCGTTCGAACTCTTTCTCGCTTCGATCGGGACGTGCGCAGGCATCTATGTTCTTGGCTTTTGCCGCCAGCGAGGTCTGCCCACGGAGGGCATCCGTATTCTTCAACACAACCTGTTCAACCCCATGACCGGTCTGGTGGATAAGGTGGAAATGGAGATCCTGATTCCGCCCACGTTCCCAAAACAATATTACGATGCGTTGGTGCGCTCGGCGGATCTGTGCAAGGTGAAGAAGAGCCTCGAGAAGCCGCCGAAATTCGAGATCGTTGCGAAGGAAATTGAGACGGCCTAACACGCATACTTGCGAGCTTGATGGAAACAACCCGGGTTTCTTTGATAAACCCGGGTTCTGTTTTACAATTCATGTATGCCTTATCTGATCGACGGCCATAACCTCATTCCAAAACTGGGACTCAACTTGCGCAACATGGATGATGAACTTGAGTTGGTCTCGCGTTTGCAGGCGTTCTGCCGTGCCGCGCGCAAGCCGGTGGAAGTGTATTTCGATGGCGCCCCGGCAGGACAGGTGGGCACGCGCAAGTTTGGCATGGTCACAGCGCACTTCGTCCGCCTTGGCACCACCGCAGATTCGGCCATTGCCGCGCGATTAAAAAAACTGGGACGCGATGCGCGCAACTGGACCGTGGTAACCTCCGACCGGCGCGTGCAATCCGAAGCACGAGGCGTTGGCGCGCAAGTGCTCACATCGGATGATTTTGCCGGGCAGGTGATCGAGTCGCTGCGGGCGCCCGCTCCGGGGTCCGCGAATGAACGGGGGATGACGTCAGAAGAAGTGGATGAGTGGCTCCGTCTCTTTCGTGAAAACAAGCGCTAATTCAGACCGATTGTCTCCATTTTCTAATCTTTATTTAATGTTATTCGGAGAAAGAGGGTGTATATTGTCATCAAGACACCTGCCCTCCCCTTTAGTGGTATCAACTGGTGTCGGCCACCGCAAGCGGCCCGCATGTCCCCCCCATGCAGACCAACGGTGGTGTCCCTCCCCCTCAAGGTTAAGCGGCATGTCATTTAGGACATGCCGCTTAACCTTTAATAATCGCTTGTTCCATTTTGGTTGCGATTCAAATCGAAAGAAACGAATTATCCCTGCGCTATAATCAACATATGACCAGCGCATATTGTTGGGTGCCTTCCCCCGAGCACGAATATCCCGATCACCCGGAACGTCCGGGGCGGTTGACCGAACTCGAGACGCGCCTGTCTTCATTCAAGGCGCAGCGTATGGATGTGAAACCGGCGGCCATGGAGGAGATCGCGCGCATACATTCGCCGCGTATGATCACCGCTGTGGAGTCGGCCTGCATGAGCGGCGGGGGAATCATTGACTACGCCCCGACCTTCGTAACCCCGACATCATTCGCATCGGCCTTGCTCGCCTCCGGCGCGACGCTGGACCTGACTCGCGCGGTGTGGGCGGGTGAGGCCTCCAATGCCTTCGCCATCGTGCGACCGCCCGGACATCACGCCGAGCCATACAATGCTATGGGCTTCTGCCTGTTCAACACTGTCGCTGTTGCGGCGCGTGACTTGGCCGAGCGCGGCGCGAAGCGCGTGCTGGTGCTGGACTACGACGCACATCACGGCAACGGCACACAAGCCGCCTTCGACCGCGACGAACGGCTGGGCTATCTTTCGACACATCAATGGGGAATTTATCCCGGCACCGGCAACATGAACGACGCCCCGCACGCGAAGGGACGCATCGTCAACGTGCCGCTCCCGGCTTACGCGGGCGACGCGTGTTTCGCGCAGATCACCGAACAAGTCATCCAACCGTATATCGAGTCCTTCCGCCCGGAGTTGATTCTCGTCTCGGCGGGGTTCGACGCGCACTGGGATGACCCCCTCACGATGATGGGCGTTTCGAGCGCGGGGTTTTATGCCATGTCGAAGCGGCTGGTGGAGTTGGCTGCTGAGCATTGCAAGGGAAAGATCGTCTTTGTATTGGAGGGCGGATACAGCCCCACCAATGTGGCCAACGGTTCGGCGGGAGTCTTCGCCGCGCTGACCGGCCAGCCATTCGCGGACCCGGGCGACACGTCGCCGCGCAAGGAGCCTGATATCACGGAGATGCTCGAGTCGATCCGGGCATGGCATGGGTTTTCGTAGTGAAGGAGTGCAGGCTTCAGCCTGCTTTTAGCGGCGTGAACGCCGCGTTCCGTTAATGAGGAGTGATTTATGGCAACATCACGTCAATCCAAAGGTTTCATCGAGTTAGAGTGGATCTGCGAGAATTGCAACACGCGCAACCGCGGACCGGTGAAGGTCTGCGAGAGTTGCGGCGCGGCCCAGCCGGAGAAAGTGCAGTTCTACGCGCCCGCTGAGGCCAAGCTGATCCAGGACGAGAATGCGAAACGCATCGCCAGCGTCGGCCCGGACATCCACTGCGGGTTCTGTGGCACGCGCAATCCCGGCGATGCCAAAGTCTGCTCGCAGTGCGGCGGCGATTTGAAAGAGGGCCGCAAGCGCGAGTCGGGGCGCGAGATGCAGCGCGAAGCACCGGTGACGCAGGTGAAATGCGCGAACTGCGGCGAGGATAACCCGTCCACGCGGACAATGTGCGAGAAGTGTGGCGCGCCATTGCCGAAGGCCGGTGTCCAGCCGCCCGCGCCGGTCAAGCCGGCGACGGCCTCACCCGCTGCGAAGTCGGGGGCGAAGCGGGGCGTCCCGTGGTTGCTCATCGGCGGAATCGTCGCGTGTCTTGCGGTAATCTGCATCGGCGCGTTCCTGTTGTTCTCACCGTCGCAGTCGGTGACGGCCACGGTGGATAGTGTCTATTGGCAAACGTCGGTGCCGCTTCAGGAAGTGCGGGCGAACCGATATTCGAACGAGCCGGGCAGGCCGCCCGGCGATGCGTATGATGTTTCGTGCCAGACGGAGACGCGCCAGGTTTGTGAAGACAAAACCATTGATACAGGCAACGGCTACGCCGAGGTGGTGACCGAATGCCGCGATGTGAACCAGGAGTATTGTTCGTACACCGTGGATGAGTGGACGACGATACAGACGTTCACGCTGGATGGGTATGACCTGTATCCGCAATATGCCAGCCCGAGTGTTTCGTTCGATCAACGGGCAGGCAACAGCACGGTCACGTTCACGGTCTATTTTGATGGCGGCGGTGAATCGTACATGTATAATCCAGACAACCTGTTTGAGTTCCAGCAATTTATCGTTGGCAGCACGTGGACATTGCGCTTAAACGCGTTTGGCGCTGTGGTGAGTGTGGAATAGTTTGGCGGGCAATCGCTTTCGCCATTCCGGTTTTTACTCTCCAGGTCTCGGTTGATATTGCCTGCTGCATGATGTTTTAGAACAAGGAGAATATACAATGAACGCTGGTAAAAAACGCATGAAACTGGCGATGCCCGCCATAATCATCATCATATTTTCATTCGCGTGTTCAATGCAGCCAGGTCAACCTCCCGATTCGAACATGGCAACTCAAACGGCTTCACTTCTGTCTGTATCGACGCTCAGCCCAACGCTCACTCCAAAAATCACACAGACTCCTGAACCGACGCGTATCTCGATCAATATTGTGCCAGTGCCAACTGGTGAAATCCAGATCGATGGAAAGGCATACCTTTCATATCAAATACCGGGCGACCCATTCCGTTTTGTTTGCCAACAACCATGTAATGTTGACCCAGCCCTTGTAAATGGATTCTACGCTGGATTCCGCGCGGGGCGTGAACGGCTTGTGAACCTGCTCGGGATAGATACGCTTCCCGAACTTCAACCGGTGGATATTCACCTGACTGGCGATGCGATTTGCGGTGACCAGCCCCCTCCGGGCGTGAATCTCTTTGCCAATTTTGACGTGCCAGGTAATGCTTTTGTCTGTATGTTCTTCCTCGGAAACCCATCCATTGGCGAGTACTATACCCCCGAGACGGCTAGTCAGCTCTCCAGCCAGAGCGGCTTCCTGCATGAATATATGCATACCATCTTTTTCGGGCGCTTGCCAGTTGAGATCTTCGGGATGCATGATTTCGTTTACCCGATTGCCATTTATGCCAGCAATGAAGAAATGACCGAGGCGTCTCTTTGCTGGTATTGGACGGGCGATCCGATCGGCGAGTTCGGCGGAGATCTTCTGCCGCGGCTATGTGCGCACAACGGTTTCACTCTAGCAAGTTGGCGGGAAAGTCTCTTGGCACTCGATGCTTTGTATCAATCAGGCGGTGGGACAGTTGCTCAAGGATTTACTCATCCAAGCGTCAGTCCGTTGCAGTACCGCCAACTACTGAACGAAGCGCTCGGCAATGACACCAGTGAGTCATTCGAGAAAGCCTGCTGGAAAGCGGAATTATTCGGGGAGAGTTACACTCTCAGCGAGATGTGCCAGCGGGAGGCTCCAATGCCGGACCCATCGGTAAACTCCTCAACCATTCTTATAGTTGACCCACCCCAGGGAGACGGAATCGCTCCAGATGAGTTCATTTCTGTTCTTACTTCGTACACCTTGCTTGAAGAAATAGGAGAGGGATACGTTATTGTTGAACTGAAGGGATTTGCAGATGCAGGCTGTACTCAACTTCTTCAGGATTCCAACGAGCTAGGCAGGAAAGCAAAAGCGGAAATCTGGCGAAGACCGGGTTCGGATTTTGCAACTGTCTATCTCCAGCCGTCGAATCTGACTGCGCCCTATGCTGGCATTTCCATTCGCCTCACCACATTTAATGGGACACTCATCGCTGGAGATCAAAATGCAGAAGTCTGCTATGCAGTGCATCCATAAATCAAAAATTAAGAATCAAGAACGGAGAGGCTGGGTAGCCTCTCCGTTCTCTTCCGGGTTGACATGCGCTCCCGCGCTCCGGAGTCTTTCATTT
>CAYNQA010000092.1:0-10332 GCA_964399225.1 uncultured Anaerolineaceae bacterium | reverse complement strand
ATTATACCCCTCTATAGTATCGTTACTTACCCCCCAAGTTCATGTTATAATCCCGCTCACGCAGGCAAGTTGCCAACCCAGCATACGGAGGCCACAATGGAAACAACTCATAAGGAATTCAAGCACTGTGATGTGATCACGGTCACCGGGCGTGTGGATAGCTCCACCGCTCCCAAATTCAGCGCCGTCCTCGAGAAGATCAACGATAATGGCCGCTTCAAGATTGTTGTGGACATGAGAGGATTGGAGTATATGTCCAGCGCCGGGTTCCGCGCCCTGCTTTCTGCCCAGCGAAATTGCAAACGTTACAATCGCGGAGAAGTTGTGCTGGCAGCAGTCCCCAACCAGATCAAGGAAGCCCTTGAGCTGGCCGGCTTCACCGAACTCTTCAAAACCTATGAGGATGACCTGGCGGCGGTTGGAAGTTTCTAACCCCACCTGATTCCAAAAACAAAAGCCGCCTCGAACCTCACTTGAGGCGGCTTTCCTATCCCTATAAACACTATGCCCACTGCCACCTTTCCCGCCGACTTTAATCAACTCGACGAAATTCGCGATTTTGTCGGGCAGGCCGCCACACAGGCTGGGTTCTCTGACAAGGAAGTTTACTCCATCCAACTTGCTACCGATGAAGCCTGCTCCAATGTCATCGAACATGCATATAGGGATGTTCAAGGGGGCAGCATGGAGATCTCCTGTGATGTAAAAGGGAACGAGATCAAGATCGTCATCCACGATCACGGCATGGAGTTTGACATGGGGAAGGTTAAGAAGCCCAATTTGAGCAAACGCCTTGAAGACCGTGAGGTTGGCGGTCTCGGTGTCTATTTTATTTATAAACTGATGGACGATGTGCAATTCTCGTCCTCCAAAAATGAGGGGAATACACTGACCATGATCAAACGCAAAGCGGGGGGGGCATGACCTCTTCCGCCAGTTCTCCCAATTCGTCTGAATGGCGCAGACTGGCTGGTCTGGGAGAACAA
The DNA here is from genome assembly GCA_964399225.1 of uncultured Anaerolineaceae bacterium. Taxonomy (GTDB): domain Bacteria; phylum Chloroflexota; class Anaerolineae; order Anaerolineales; family Villigracilaceae; genus Denitrolinea. Next base: position 9,346 of record CAYNQA010000092.1, on the reverse strand, counting down.
CTCGTAAGTGCTGCTTCTCTCGCTATTCAACAAGACCGCATCATAAAAATGACACGGCGCCTGCTGGAAGGCCGTGCGGACCTTTGGCTTGACGAGGATCTCTTTCGTCTGCCTGGCAAGGATGAACCTCGCCTGTTCGCCTCGGAACCACCTCCGGGCGGGTTGCACCGCGCCTGGGATTCCAGTCAAACCTGCCGCTCTGACCTGAAGGTTAAGCGTCATTGGGTGGCCGTTCCCATCGCTGACCAGGGTGTTGCCATGGGAGCCTTGCAAGTCAGCCGCGAGAAAAAATTCACCCCCGAGGATGTGGATCTTTTGGAGGGTCTGGCCTCCATAGCCTCGGTGGGATTGCTTGCCTCGCACCGCGTGGAAGTGGAACGCTTCCGCCTTGAACAACTCAATCTGGTCCGGCAGGTGAGCGCACAGATCGCTAACGAACTTGACGTGGACGAATTAGCCCGTCACGTGACCGAACTGATCCAAAAAACATTCAATTACTATTACGTTGCCTTCTTCACATTGAAGAAAGATGCAAAATCTTTACGATTCCGCGCCAGCGCGTCAGCGCCAAGGCCGGGGCGAAAGAAAAAGTCCATTATTCTCGAAGCCGATCTGGGTCAGGGATTGATCGGACAGGCTGCGCAGACCGGCGAACGCCAGCTCAGCGACGAGGTGGACCAAGATCCACGCTATCGTTTTGTCACCATCCTGCCCGAGACGCGCTCGGAAGTGGCTTTTCCGCTCAAGATCGAAGACCGCGTGCTGGGGGTGTTGGACGTGCAAAGCGACCAGCCGCATGCCTTTCATCCCAACGACCTATTGATCCTCGAAGCGCTTGCCGATTCGATCGCGCGCGCCGTGGAAGGGACGCGCCTCTATAGCGACTTGCGCCGCCGCGCCGACCAGTTGAGCCTGATCGCCGAGGTCAGTGCCGATGTGTCATCCTCACTTGACTTGGGCGAGTTGATGCGCAACGCGGCCAAACTCATCCGCAAACGATTCGGATACCCGTTCGTGCATATGTTCTCGGTTCACCCGAACCGCCGCACCATCCAGTTTGAAGCGGGTGTGGGCAAGCGCAGCAAGAGCCTCGAAGGGACGATCCTTCCACTTGACGACCCGCAGGGCATCATCCCGTGGGTGGCGCGTAACGGCAGCACTGTGGTTGCCAACGATGTGACCCATGACGAGCGTTATCGTCCATCGCCGTTGCCCCCCAAAGAGATTCGTTCTGAAATGTGCGTGCCCCTCAAATTCGATGGGGAAGTGGTAGGTCTGCTCGACATTCAAAGTGACCGACTCAACGTCTTCACTGAAGATGACCCCTTGATCTTCGAGGCTGTGGCCGATAGCATCGCAACTGCCATCCACAATGCTGACCTTTTCCGCTCCGAGCAATGGCGCCGCCGTGTGGCCGATAGTCTGCGCGAGGTGGCCGGCCTGCTCTCGGATAATGTTGGCGTCGATGAGGCCTTGCAAGCCATCCTCAACGAGTTGGGTCGTAACCTGCCTGTGGATATTGCCGCTATCTGGCTTCTCGGCGAAGAGGACCTTTACCTTGCGGCTTGTACCAATTGCGAGATCGAAAAACTGGAACAAGCCCGTTTCGAAAACCCCGATGCATCGCTAGCCATGATGTCGGCATTGTTGTCGGCTGAGCCGCTCATCCGTAAGACTACCGATCCTCTCTGGCCGTCTGGCATTGCCGCCGGATTCGGCGCCGAATATTCCGCGATTGCGGCGCCTTTGCGCATTGGTGATCAGCCTCTCGGAGTCATCACGCTCGCCCATGGCACGCCGGGACGCTACGGCCACGAGGCGCGCAATATGCTTTCCACGTTCGCGAGCTACGCGGCTGTGGCGATCGAGAACGCACGGCTCTACGATCAAGCACAAGAACAGGCCTATGCTTCGGCTGCATTATTGCAGGTGGCGCAGGCTGTGGTGAGTTTGAATGATCTCGATGAGATCCTCGGCACCATTGTCCGTATCATGCCCATCCTCGTCGGTGTGGAACGCGTGGTGCTTTACCTGCAAGACCTCGAGCATGACCGCTTCCGCCCTGTCCAGCAATTTGGATTCGCGGAGGAGGATGAAGCACTATTCGAACGTGACTTTGCCCCGGGTGAATTCCTGCTTGTAGACGCCGCCTGCGAAACCAACCGCTTCCTTGCCCTGGACCTCTTACCGGGTTCCGCGCCCGAAGATTGGTTCCACCTCCTGCCCCCAACTGAGGAAGAGACCGGTGCCATCTACGCCAGCGATGAGCCGCTGTTGATGGTCGTGCCGCTTTCCATCAAGCATGACCTATACGGTGTTCTAATTGTGCAGGAGGCACCCGGCGGTTTGCGCTTCCGTTCGCGGCGAGTGGAGATCATCAGCGGCATTGCCCAGCAAGCCGCTCTTGCCATTCAAAATGACCGCCTGCAAAAAGAGATGGTGGTGCGTGAACGCCTCGAGACCGAGGTGCAGTTGGCTCGTCAGATCCAACAGACCTTTATTCCCGATGTGCTGCCCGAGCATCCGCATTGGCAGATCGCGGCTCGTTGGCGTACGGCACGACAAGTGGGCGGCGATTTCTACGATGTGATCGAACTTCCAGACAACCGGCTCGGCCTTTTCATCGCGGACGTAGCCGACAAAGGCGTTCCCGCTGCCATGTTCATGGCCCTCACGCGCACCCTGGTTCATGCCGCCGTCATCGAAACGCCTTCGCCTGCTGAAGCATTGCGCCGCGTGAACAATCTGCTCATGCCCGACACCAAGCAAGGCATGTTCGTCACTGCTGTGTATGCCGTTCTCGACCGTGAGACCGGCCAACTCACGTATTCCAATGCCGGGCACAATCCGCCGCTTTGGGTGCGTAAAGGTTCAGTGGAGCGCCTCACCCGAACCGGGGTCGCGTTGGGTGCGTCGGAGGAATCCCGCTTCGAGGACCGTACCATACACATCCAGCCCGGCGAATCCGTTCTTTTCTATACCGACGGGTTGACCGAAGCCTTCAACCTGGAGGGCGATATGTTTGGCGAGGAGCGCCTTCTGCGTGCCATTGGCTGGCAGGAAACTGCATCGGCAGATGACATGCTCAAAACGGTTGAATCCGCGCTCGATGACTTTGCCGGCGATGCCCCTCCTTCCGATGACTTGACCATGCTAACTACGCGGCGGGTGTGATACACTCACTGCAAACTCTCCTGCAAGGATACGTCCGTTCATGACATACAACTTTAAACTCTTCTGGAGAATGGCATATCGCTCATTCTTCCAGTGGAAGAATACTCCTGCGCGTCTCACCCGCAAGCGCCTGATTTTCATCACCCTGTTCTACCTCGTTTGGCCGATCGGTTCCCTCATCCACTGGTTCTGTTTCTGGCTCGACGATATCCTCTTCCCCGCCTACAAAAACCACCCCATCGAAAAGCCGCTCTTCCTGCTGGGAAACTTCCGCAGCGGTTCCACGTTCCTGCACCGCCTGCTCTCGCGCGACAAGGAAACTTTTACCAGCCTGACTATCTGGGACATCTACCTCGCGCCTTCGGTGACGCAGAAAAAAATGACCCAATTCGTCTCGCGTCTCGACAACCGCCTGGGCGGGCATCTCCATCGCCTGCTCTACGCCTTCGACAAGCGGACCCTCGGCAAGATTCGCATTCACCCCATCTCCTTCTTCCGACCCGAGGAGGATGAAAACATCCTCTTCCACAACTGGTCCTCGTATTTCGTCAGCTATCTCTTCCCCTTCATGGACGAAATGCCGCGCTATCACTATTTCGATGTGGAGATTCCTGCCGAACATCGGCGCGAGATCATGACGTTCTACAAGTCCATGCTTCAGCGTCATCTTTATGCCACCGGCAAGAAACATTTCGTCGCCAAGAATCCTGCCTTCAGTCCGAAGATCGAGACCCTGATGGAGTTCTTCCCCGACGCGCGCGTGATCTACCTGGCTCGTAACCCCCTGGATATGCTTCCCTCCACCGTCTCGTGGATCAACTATGCCCGCCGCGTGTTCACTGAACCCGAGGAAAAATACATCTACATTGATGAGATCCTCGGCATTACCCAGCACTGGTACCGGCACCCGCTGCGTTATCTTGACACCCATCCTTCGCCGCGCCATCTGATCCTCAACTATGATGAATTGATCCAGCGCCCCGAGCAGGTTATTCGCGGATTTTACGAACAGTTCGGTTATCCTGATAAGCCCGGCCTCGATGACATTGTTACTGAAGCGGTGAAAGAAACCCTGTCCTTCCGTAGTGACCACGTCTATTCGTATGAAGAAATGGGATTCACCCGCCAGCAGATCCTCGACCTGTTTGCCGACATCTTTGATCGCTTCGGTTTTGACCGCCGCGACCCAACCCTGGTCGATAAAGTGAAAGTGGAAACCACGTTTGAATAAAACAAAAAAATGCTCCCGCGAATGGGAGCATTTTTTATGGGCGGATTGGTCCGGTGTGATACTTACTTCTTCTTCAGTTTGGACGTGCGTCGCGGTCGCACTATCTGATTGGGTGCGGGTACTTCTTCCGCTTTTGCTGGCGCAGGAGCCTGAACAGTGGCGGGAGCAGGAACTGCTTCCCCGTCTCCAGTCACAGCTTGCGATGAGACCTTGTATGCATCAGGGAAAGAGAACGATCCGATCTGTATCTTGCCGAAGCGGGCGAGCAGGATGATGATCCCCGCAACTGCCATTAGTGCAGAGACGAGCGCGCTATAACTGATCATCGTCTCGCCGATCTTGGGCTGGTCCGGGCGGAAGAGCTCGATCAATACCCGTCCCACGCCGGCGAGGATGAGCCAGCCGCCAAGGATCGTGCCCGGCTTGATGCGGTCCGCGTAGCGACGCGCCAGCCAGAGCAGGAGCGCCGCCGCGAGGAAATTCCAGATCATCTCATATGCGAAGGTCGGGTGGAAACGTGTAGTGGCCAGAGGAAATTCACTCAGATTGGAAAACATCGGAAGGCGGTGCGCCGCGTCGATGGGAATGCCCCATGGCAGGGTGGTTGGCTGGCCATACAGTTCCTGGTTGATGAAGTTGGCCGGGCGCGCCACGGCTTGACCAATGAGGGTGACCGGCGCAATTGCGTCAAGGAACAGCCACGGGTCCAGTTTGTTGCGGCGCATAAAGTACAGCAGGGCAACGGCGCCGAAGAGCAAGCCGCCGAAGAAGTGCAGCCCTCCGGCAGGAATGTTCAAGATCTGGCCGGGATTCCTCATAAAGTAATCGTTGCCGCCCAGGGTTGTGTTCATCACGTACCACAGGCGCGCACCAAGCACACCGGCCGGCAGGACCCAGACCATGGCATCCCAAACCAGTGCGCCATTCTCGCCGCGGCGGGTGATCTCGCGTTCCGCAAACCAGCCTCCCACCAGCACGCCGAGCATGACGAGCACTCCATACCAATGGAGTGCCAGTTGAAAACCGAATACGTTCACAGAAAAGATAACAGGATCGATCACGTTGCACCTCGAGTTGCGGATTATAACATTTGGACTTGATTTACAGCCTTTTTACATGCAAGCCATACACAGGTAACCTGCGGCTTCTATACTGGCGGTATCACAAAAGGAGATGAAAATGAATACCAAAACCGCCTTTCAAAAGTTCGTCCTTGCCGTGTTGATCGCGGCTCTCGTTCTTGCCGCCTTCCCCATGACCAGTGCCCTCGCTGCCGGGCAGACTGACCTGTCCCAGCCGCCCGCGGGCGAGAAGGGTGTCAGTGACGACCGCCTTGAAAACGTTTGGGATCGCATGCTGAATCGTTACGACCGCATAGGCAAGATGTTCGACAGCGACACCAAGCTTGCCGACCGTGCCGAACAAATGATCGCGCGCCTGCAGGCAGAGGGCAAGTCTACCACTGAACTCGAAGCCGCTCTGGCTGCCTATGAGGCGGCCGTGAAGCAAGCCCATCCCATCTACGAATCCTGCAAAGGCATCATCAACTCCCACAAGGGTTTCGATGAAGAAGGCAAGGTGACCGACTCTGAATTCGCCCGCGAAACCATCCAGGATCTGGCTGGCAAGATGAAAGAGATCAAAGAAACCATGAACGGCACCGGCAAGACTCTCCTTGGCTTGATGAAATCCATCCGTGAAGAGTATCTGCCGACTCCAACCCCTGCCAGCGGTTCGTAGACTTCTGTTTGAGCGTCGCCGTGTGACAGCCGGCCCAGGCCGGCTGTCACCGTTCAGGTGAACAATTCAAAGCAGGGACAATAGCGTAGAATCAAATCACCCCCAAATCAAGCGAGGCAATCATGTACACATCCGAAGGCAAGACGATCGTTTCCACCCCTAATGCGCCCAAGGCGATCGGCCCGTATTCCCAGGCCGTGCGGATCGAGAATTTGGTTTTCACCGCTGGTCAGATCGCGCTGAACCCAGCCACGATGGAAGTAGTCGAAGGCGGCATCGAAGCGCAAACCCGCCAGGTGCTTACCAACCTCAAAGCCGTTCTCGAAGCGGCAGATTCGGGACTCAAGTATGTGGTCAAGACCACAGTGTTCTTGAGCGATATGGCGAACTTCGCCGCAATGAACGCGGTCTATGCTGAATTCTTCTCCGAAAACTACCCCGCTCGAAGCACAGTAGCGGCGGCCGGCCTCCCGAAAAACGTTCTCGTGGAGATCGAAGCCATCGCCCTGCTCGCCCCTCCTCACGGCGACTAACCGTCCATAGCCAATCGCTAAAAGCTAACCGCTAACCATGTCCTCCGACCTGATTCTCCTCGTTGACGATGAACCATCCATCCAGCAACTCGCACAGATGTATCTTGAGCGCGAGGGCTTCCGCGTCAAGACCGCCTCCGATGGGGAGGCGGCGCTGACCAGCGTAGCCACGCTTCACCCTGCACTGGTCGTGCTCGATGTGATGCTCCCCCGCCTGGATGGCTTTGAGGTCTGCAAGCGTTTGCGCCAACAGGAGAATCCTGTCGCCATTCTCATGCTCACCGCCCGCGATGATGACGTGGACAAGATCCTCGGCCTCGAACTTGGCGCAGACGACTACCTGACCAAGCCGTTCAACCCGCGCGAACTGGTGGCGCGAGTGAAGGCCATCCTGCGCCGCGGGGAACGTGCCGCCAAACAGGACGCTGCCCCGCTGACCCTCGGCGATCTGACGATCGATCCCGCCGCCCGCGAGGCCCGCCTCGGCACGCGGACCCTCGACCTGCGCACCCAGGAATTCGACCTGCTCCTCACCCTTGCCGAAGCCCGCGGACGTGTGCTCACCCGTGAGAAACTCCTCCAGCAGGCCTGGGGCTTCGATTTCTACGGCCAAACCCGCACCGTGGATGTCCACGTGGCGCATTTGCGAAAAAAGCTTGAAGGCAGTTCGGTCAAGATCGAAACGGTGACTGGCGTCGGATACAAGTTGGTTGTGTAGTTACCTCGTATTCATTGATCGTAAACCCAATCCACATTCAAGCAAACATCCTAAACTTTAAACCGAATGTTCTCCTCCCTCCGCTCCCGCCTTTGGTTGACCTATGCGATTCTTGTGATCGCCGCGCTTTCGGTGGTGGCGGTGGTGTTGTTAATCTACTTGATTCGAAATCCGGTTTCCTATCGCCAGACCTACGAGCGCGTGCAGGCTGCGCAAAAGCTGATCGTGGCACGCTCGTTCAATGCGCTCAAGGAAAACGATCGCAATATGCTCGATTGGACGGCGGAGAATTTCGAAGTCCGCGCGTTGATCTTTTCTCCCGCCGGCGACCTCATGCGCGATACCCTGCCCTCGGCAGAGACGATCCGACTACCCGGTGACGGGATCTTCAAACGTAAAACGCCTATCTTGCGGGACGATGGCGGAAATGCATGGATCTATTCCAAAGCCATTTTGCCGGACGGCAATATTCTGGTCGTCGCAGCGGCCCGCCCCCGGGTGGCTGGGCTTTCATTATTTGCCGATGAGTTATTGCCCCTCTTTTTCAACGGAGGGGCGATCGCGCTTGCGCTTTCCTTGTTGCTTGCCTTCATGATCGCTCGCTGGGTGGCCGATCCATTGCAGAAGATGGTCAGCGCAGCCCGCGCGATCCCCTCGCAGGAGATACAGCCCATTGAACCGGCCGGCCCGCGTGAGGTCCAGGAGGTGATGCGCGCGTTCAACTCGATGACCGCGCGTGTGCAGGCGAGTCAACGGTCCCAGCGGGAATTTGTCGCCAATGTCTCACATGAACTGAAGACACCGCTTACATCCATTCAGGGATTTGCCCAGGCCATCCTCGACGGCACTGCCGACACGCCTGAGGCTCGAAAGCAAGCCGCGCAAGTGATCCAGGCCGAGTCAGCGCGGATGCACCGCATGGCGCTCGATCTGCTCGACCTGGCACGCCTCGACGCCGGTACTGCCGACCTGAAAATGTCGCCGACCGATCTGGGGGCGTTGTTGCAAGGCATCGTGGAAAAGTTTACGCCGTTGGCCGAACGCGCTGGCGTGACCGTCGTTTTGCAGGCTGCTTCTCTGCCTGAGGTGATGGCCGATGGCGACCGTTTGGCACAGGTCTTCACCAACCTTGTGGACAACGCTCTAAAATTCACCCCCGCAGGCGGCCAGGTGACTCTTGCACCTCACCCGGCTGGCCCAAACGTGGAAGTCGAAGTTGCCGATAGCGGGGCAGGCATTTCACCCGAAGCGCAAGAGCATATTTTCGACCGCTTCTACCAGGCTGATACCTCTCGTGCGCGTAGCGAGCGCCAGGGAGCTGGTTTGGGGCTGGCCATAGCGCAGGAGATTATGGGGGCGCACGGTGGTAAAATTAGCGTCCGTAGCCAACTGGGGTTGGGCTCTGTCTTCACCGTCAGCCTGCCCGTTTCTCAGACGGCCGTTACAACCATCCAAAATCGAAAATAGGTCGAAGCACGTGCGCGGTGGGGCGTAGCGGCTTCCTCCGTGGACATCATGCCCACAGTTTCTGTCATCATTCCCTGTTACAACGAACAAGCCACCATCGGCGATACTCTAAAAGCGGTCTATGACCAAACCTACCCGCGCGCCCACATGGAAGTGATCCTTTCCGATGCCATGTCGGAGGATCGCACGCGCGAGGTGATCGCTGAATTCCAGCGGACCCACCCCGACCTGCCCGTGCGTATCGTGGACAATGCCCAGCGTGTCATACCCTCGGCGCTCAACCGTGCCATTGATGCCGCCACAGGCGAGATCATCATTCGCATGGATGCGCACTCGAAGCCATATCCCAATTACGTGGAAACCTGCGTGAATGCGCTGGAAGAAGGTCAAGGCGCGAATGTGGGCGGGGTCTGGGAGATTCGCCCCGGAGCGGGCACCTGGATCGCGGAGGGCATCGCTGCCGCTGCTTCGCACCCGCTCGGG
>CAYNQA010000091.1:0-10375 GCA_964399225.1 uncultured Anaerolineaceae bacterium | reverse complement strand
GACATCGTGCCCAGCCCCAAGGGCGCATCCACGCACATCATCCACAACATCCGCGGATTGGTGGAACGTGGATATGATGTGCACCTCATCACGCCCACCGACGGCGTGCTGCCGCTCGAAGACACACTCGACGGTGCGCAAGTGACTCGCGTGCCGCAGGACCTCTCGCAAAATTTTCTCGCGCGCGCCGTGGACTTTGGCCGTGCGGTCATGCGTCACGTTGCGCTCGCGCCGCATTACGATGTGGTGCATTATCGTTCGGTCTGGTGCGGACTTCCGCTGGCACAGGAACGGATCGCACAAGGATATAAAACGCTTTTCGAAGTGAACGGACTGCCCTCGGTGGAATTGAAATATCACTATCCCGGACTCGACGCCGACCTGCTGGCAAAAATAAAGGAACAGGAGATCGCGACGCTGAATCTTTCGGATGCGATCATCTGCCCCTCGCGCGTGACTCGCGACTACATTGCCTCGCTCGGACTTAACCCAAAGCGGGTGACTGTCATCCCGAACGGGGTCAGCCCCTCCGACTTTTCCCCGACTCCGCTGCCCGCGCGTGATTCTCGCATTCCAACCCTGCTCTACATCGGCACCCTCGCCGATTGGCAGGGACTCGACGTACTCATCAAAGCGTTGCCGAAGGTGCTCGAAAAAACGCCCGCGCGACTCCAGATCGTTGGCCGCGGACGCTCCCGACAACGAAAACTTTTGGCAAAATACATTCGCAAATTGGGAATTGAAGAACACGTGCTCGTGCAACCAGCCGTGCCGCATCACGAGGTCCCCGCGCTAATGGCCTCGGCCGACATCTGCGTTGCCCCGCTGGGACTGAACGACCGCAACGTGACGCAAGGCGCCTGCCCGATCAAGGTGCTGGAGTATATGGCCGCCGCACGTCCGTTGATTGCATCGAACATGCCGATCGTGCGCGAACTGGTCCGCGAGGACGTGGATGCGTTGCTCTTCTCGCCGAACGACCCCGACGACCTGGCGCAGAAGATCGTGACATTGTTAAATGACTTTGACTTGTCACAGCGAATCGCACAGTCCGCTGCGGAGCGGGCGTTGAGTCAATTCACGTGGCACGAGTCGCAAAAAAAGTTGGGGAAGGTGTACGAGAGATTGCTGGGCGATTAAAGTCGCCGCTACACTTGCGAAGCCGACCTTCGTCGGCTGTTTGAAAGTTGCTTTGAAAAAAAACTACCTCGCGGGGTTGTCGAACACCGCGATGACCGCCTCGGGGATCATCAGTGGGCGGCCGCTTTTCGTGTCTACAAAGACCCAATCGGTTTCACCCTTCACTAAAATTTTCCCGTCACTCTTTCTAGCAAATTCATATTTACGCAGCGAGCGTACCTTGCGGATATCCTCCACCCACGTGCGGACCTCGATCTCCTCCCCGGCGAAAGCGGGCAGGAGGTATTCGATCTTGTGCTCGCGCACGACCCACGTGGCATCCGCTCCCTGCGCGGCGATCCCGCCGATGGAGGCATAATGTTCGACGGCGATATCCTGCATCCACTGGACGTAGACCACATTGTTGACGTGTCCGTTCTCGTCTATGGCGGAGGCGGGGATGGTGATGGATTTTCTGAAAGGCGCTGAGACAGGCATTATGTTGAGCTTGCTCGCATTCCCGAATCGCCCGAGCTTTCCCAGATCTCCGCTTCACACGATTCGTCGATATCAAGCCACTTCAATGCATCTTTCGCGGTGCTAAAAATATCCACGGGAGGCAGAGATTCTCCAGCCAGGAGCATAAGCGCATCCCTCATAAATTTCAGACTCGCGCTTTTCGAAATCACGGCTGTCTTGCCAAGACGTCCCCCTCTTTGAATGACCTTTTGATTCTCGGCGACCGCTGCCTTCAGGTCGGAAAGGGATGTCTCGAAATTGGCATTGAAAAAATCAATGATGATCCTTTGTCCAATCGAGTAGCGCGGGTCCAGCCCGGCAAGTTCTGCTACTTTGAAGAATTCAGAGGATGTTATGGATTTTGAGCAAAAATAGATGATCAAATTTTTTTCGGGAAGAATATTGTACGTAACCGGCATTTTTTCTCCAAAACGCGCCAATTATACAAAAATCGAATAATATAATCAATACTGGTTTCCTCCCATTGCCACGATACTCAACTTTGTGCAGCCGAAAAGGGATCGTTCCATGGCTTTTCCGGGAACATCTTATGGTGTCGTGCCGTCTGATCGAAAAATCAAAAAAGGATCACTTCATGAAAAATGTACTTTCGCTGCTTGTCCTGGTGTTTTCAGTTATGCTGACAGGGTGTGCCGTTCGGAAGGCGCCTCCGAACTCATCTCCTTTTGAACCTGTTCCCTCAAATTCGTCCGGCGATTCGCCTGTCCCCGAAGTGGCCACCACCTTGCCGAACAACCCCAACCCCCAGGCCGATCCAGGCGATACGGCAAAGGTATCCGTTTCGTCGAGCGAGATCATTTTGAGTGACGATGGCAAAACGTTCACCTACCATGTCGGAGATTCGTTCCTGCTTCACCTTGGGGCAGATATCTACGAATGGGAAGTGACCGTTGACGATCAAAATATCATCAAAATGAAGATGGGAATGATGGTCATTCAGGGCGCGCAGGGAATTTACGATGCGCTTGCACCTGGCAGCACCACCTTGACGGCCGTTGGCACGCCGCGGTGCTTGAAATCTTCCCCACCGTGCGGAATGCCCACGCTCAGGTTCCGCGTCACATTGGTAGTGGAGTAAACGAAAAGCGCCAGTTTTACGGCTGGCGCCTTTTTGTTTCTCAAAGCGCTTGAAAGATTTCTGCGCCGGAGAAGATCGTTTTCAATCCCTCGAGCGTTATTTGATAAAGGTCATCGTCGATCTCAAAATCGGCATGGACTTCGCGCAGGTCTTCGTCCCCGAATTGTTCCACCAACTCGCTACTCAAGCGGACATCGATCCCAGTCCTCGAAAACTTGACGAGTTCCAATCCGCCGTACGCGCCTTGAGATTGATCGTTGATCTCAAAATAATATGCGCTGTCTTCGATGTCGGTCGCGCGTGAGAACATCAAGACGGCAGGCTGGTCTGGGTTGGTCTCGGGGTCGGCGAAAATGACGTTCACGGTGGCGGGATTGGAGTCGGGTTCAACAACGTGCGCGGTGAATTTCATGGGAGTCTCCTGGGTGGTAAATTTATGCTGCTAAAAGCGCGTCCACTGCGTTCGCGAGTTCTCTCAAATTGCCCACCTTCAATACATCGCTGCACAGCGGCGCGTACTTGGGCATGTCGCTGTCCCCGTGCCACATGGACGGGGGTTCGGGATTCAGCCAGATGGTGCGCGTGGCGCGGCGTGACATGGCGGCGAAAATATCGAGGCGCGGATCGTTGTAGTTATTGCGCCCGTCGCCGACGAGGATGAGCGTCGTGCCGCTGTTGAGCGTGTCCATGTATTCATTCTGAAAATCGTTGAGCGACCAGCCGAGGTCGGTGTTGTAATGTCCGCTGGGCATGCGCCACAGCACAGACTGGATCGCCTCGTCTGCGTTCGCGCCGCTGAAGTCTTCGGTGATCGATTCGAGGTGGTCAATGAACGCGAAGGCGTGCGTCTTGCGGACCTGTCCCTGCAACGCAAAAAGAAAACTCAGCATCAACTCGGAGCAGAAACGCATCGAGGTGCTCACGTCGCAGATCACCACGATCTTCGGCTTGCGGACTTTGTCGCGGTGGCGGATGTCCATCGGCACGCCGTGATATTTCAAGTTGGCGCGGATCGTGGCCTTCGGGTCGAGTTGCCCGCTCTTCATTCGTTTTTGTCGCAGGGCAATGCGCGTGCGCAACGCCGCGGCAAGACGTTTCACTTCGCGCTGCAACACTTTTTTATCCGCATCGGAGAGCGCCTGGAATGGACGGTTCATCAAGTCGTCCACGTTCTGTCCGCGCGGCTTTTCGCTCATATTCTCCGCGATGCGTTGACCGGCAAACTGCTGGATCTGCTCCTGCATAGCCTGCATGTTCTGCTGGATCATGTCCCGCATTTGTTGGATCCGCTCGCGGCTCATGCCCATCTGTGCGAGTTGTTCCATCAACTCTTTCAACGCCTTCTGGACCTCGGGGAACGCCAGCGCGCGCATCATGCGTTGTGACATCCAGTTTTGGTGATCGAGGTTGTCCGATTGATTCAGTCCCACCATCTGCGCCAGCGCCTCCAACTCAGACTTGGTGAGCGGCTCGCCGTTCATCAGGCGTTCCATGCGCTGACGGAGTTTCTCGGCAACCTGCTGCATCGCCTCCGCCCACATCTGCGCTTCCTCGGGCGTCATCTCATCAGAGGGATTGCCGCCCATCTCCGGCGGAGTCCCCGACCCGAAGAACAACGGGAAGAGTTTCTCAAAGGTGGGAATGTCTTTGACGTCCTTGATCAGCGTTGCGCGCAGGGACAGGCGAAATTGCTCACGATCCTGAATCCCCAACAAGTCGATAGCAGAGAATGCCTCGGCTGACTCAGCCAGAGACACGCGCACCCCGCTGGCACGCAAGGCAGAAATTAACTGTAAGATGCGGGATTCCATACTTCTTCACTCCCGTCATTGCGAGCGGAGCAAAGTGATCCCCGCGCACTGGAGGAGATTGCTTCGCGGAAGATCACCGTCTCGCAATGACGATAACGCTAATTTCCCGAAAACCTTCCGAACTCATCCGGCCTCGGTTTCGGCGCGGGCGGATTGATCATTTGCCGCTTGGCTTTCTGCAGGTCCGCTTCGTGTTTGAGCAATACAGACAGCGTGTCCTCGAGCGTGTCTTTATCCAGGTTGGATGCATTCAATGCGACAAGCGCATTTGCCCAATCCAGGGTCGCGCTGATGGAGGGGGACTTGCGCATGTCTGCTTTGCGCAGGCGCTGTACAAATTCCACGGCTTGTTGCGCGAGTTTGGGATTCAAGTCCGGGACTTTGAGCCGCACCACGGCAAGCTCTTCCTGCAGGGAAGGATAGTCAATGAACAGGTAGAGACAGCGCCGCTTCAACGCCTCAGACAGCTCGCGCGTGTTGTTGGACGTCAGGATCACGAACGGACGATGTTTTGCGGCCAGCGTGCCCAACTCGGGGATGGAGATCTGAAAGTCACTCAATACTTCGAGCAGGAAGGCTTCGAACTCCGCATCGGCGCGGTCGATCTCATCGATCAACAAAACAACCGGTTGCTCGGAGAGAATGGCTTTCAATAATGGGCGCTGGAGCAGGAAGCGATTCGAGAAGAAGACATCCTCCTCTTTCGCGAGTTTGTCGGCGGCTTCGGTCAGCGATTCGGCTTTGCCCAATGTGTCGTTGAGTTTGTCGCGCAGGAGTTGGGTGTAGAGCAACTGCTTGGAATATTCCCACTCGTACAACGCCTTGGACTCATCGAGTCCCTCGTAGCATTGCAGGCGGATCAACTCGCGTCCCGTCGCGGATGCGATGGCTTTGGCGAGCTCGGTCTTGCCGACACCGGCGGGACCTTCGGCCAGCAACGGCTTGCCCAACTTCTGGGCGAGGTAAACGATGGTGGCAATCTCATCGGATGCAATGTATTTTTGCCTGTTGAGTTCTGCTTTGACCGTCTCGGTGGAATTGTAAAAGTTTGTCATGGGGCACCTGTATGCGCGGAAGTATACCCCCTCTGATGTGCCAGACTCGAAATGGCTTACCGTTGAAGAACGCCGGCGAGGGTGAATCCGCACTGAGGTCGGGGTGGAAGCGGGCACTGTTCCACATGATGAAATCATGATAAAAAAGACCCATTATCCCGTTCTGTGATGAAATATCGCCAAAGGTTGAGATGCCCAACTCACTTGACGGTTCCGCAAAATTGATCGAGCTTGGCCTGCCTCCCCGTATGCAAGGGAGGCCTTTTGGTGCCGATGAATCGGGCGCGCCCATCAACCGCACGAAGGGATCGGTGATCCGCTCCACGGTGCAGTACATGTTGGAGTGGGTGGAGGCGCATGAGGGGAAATCTGGAAGCGAACGAGCCTCGGCCGCATTGGTTGCGGCGCTCAATGCGGCCGCACCGGATACCGCCTATCACGTTACGCTCGATTATTTGCTGAACGATGCCAATGCGTATTCGGTGGAGTTCGATGCCTATGTGAGCCGCATCTGCGAGGCGCTCTCGGGTGATCCACAATTTCATTTCAATCGCGGCAGGCGCGGCATTCCCGATGCGGTGGCGTTCTTTGCGAGGCCGTTCTCTGTGGGCCAGGTGTACAACCTGTTGCCGCGTTTGAGCGCGCGCGTGGCCGAGACCGATTTTCGCGTGGTGCGGATCGAGGCGAATTCGGCGGTCATCCAGTGGTGGGCTGAAAAAGATCTAATTGCGCTCCCTGAAACTCTACATTCCATCTTTATCGATTTCAGTTGTAAATATATTCAAGGCGTGCTGGGTGAGATCCCCGTAGTGATCCGCAGCCTGCCGCGCGCCGTGGTGACCGAGTACAAATGTATCAATCGCGGCGATGAGTGTTGCGAATGGGAATTCCATTGGGATTCGTCCCGGCGTGAACGACGTGGGGGCTCGCGTAGCAGTAATCCCATGCGCGGGGGAGCGATCTTCAACGACACCACGCGCGACGAAGTGGCCGCCGCTTTGTACATTGATTTCAACGCCGAGCATGACCTGCCGCCGCTGCCGCCGCGCATGTCGGGGATCCCGTTTGGGTTGGATGAAAAAGAGCAGCTCGTAAAACAATCACGCAGTTCGTCTGTGATAGGCGTGCTCAACCAATTCAAGATCTCCATCGCTGAAAACGTATCGCAAAACCTGCCATCCACGATCAACGCCCGCGAGCGTGATGATCGCATTGCATTCGCCCAACAGGAAGCGCTCGAGGAACTCGTCCGCAGGTTGAACCAGGCTGTCCCCGATAGGCAATATCATCTCACCACCGAAACGATCTTTGACAAGAACCGCTACTATTCGTACGAATACAGTTTATATCTCAATGAGTATGCTGCTGAGATTTCCGACGATCCATTCTTTTTCTTCCGCCGCGGCGCAAAGAGTCTACCTGCCGCGATGGCCCCGTTGTTCCGCCCGCTAAAACTGTCTCAGGCCTACAGCATGCTGCCGCGCTTTACCTCGATGCAGTCTGATGCGCAATTTCAGATCAGTGATCATGGCGCAAATTACGTGCAGATCCGCTGGCTTGGAAAAGCACAGCTGGAAAAAGTTCCGACTGAGGTGCATCGCCGTTACATCCGCATGACTTGCCGTGCCTATCAAGGCGTCTTTGGGATCGTGCCGCGCGTTCACTCCGGACTGCCCATTGCCCGCGTGTACGAAGTGGCCTGCATGCTGCATGGTGATCCGCATTGCGAATGGCGGCTGACTTGGGAAAGCGCTGCCAGCAACCGACGCTGGTTCCGTTCCGGTTCCTCCTCGACCCTTCGACCGGCTCAGGGCAACGCCTCCGAGCGGGCGCCTGCCTCGCAAGCCGATTCGCGCTCCATCTTTTCCCCGTCAGAACTGCCCTCCATCCGCACCGATGAAGAACTTGGAACGCTCCCGCGTTTTATGGAAGGCCAGCCCTACGGCTACGATGAAAACGGACAGCTGATCAACCACATCCGCAGTTCGTTGGTGATGGCTACCATTGCGCAATTGCGCGAGACCGTATCGCGCAAGACCGAAGCCGCCCTGCCCGAATCGCTTTCACCGCAGGAACGCGCCGTCCGTGTGACGCAGGCCTGGGACGACACCTTCAGCCTGCTCGTCCAGCGACTGAACGAGGCCATTCCCGATCCGCGTTACCACGTCTCGCGCGAATCGTTGATGAACGAAAATAACCTGTACTCGCACGAGTTCAACCTGTACGTGAATACTTTCGCGCAGGAGATCAGCGGCGACCCGCACCTTCATTTCTATCGCGGCTTCAAAAGTGTGCCGCCGCTCCTGCTTGCCATGGTGCGGCCCTTCTCCACCCGTCAGGTGTACAACTTCATTCCGCGCCTGACCGCCAAGGTGGTCGAAGATGACATCCGTGTGGTCAGCGTTGGCGAAAACCGCGCCGTCATTCAGTGGCATCCCGCCAACCATCTTTCGCGTTTGCCCAAGTCCCTGCACCGCCGCGACATTTACAGCATCTGCCGCGCGTATCAGGGAGCGTATGCCAGCGTGCCGTTCTTCCAGTCGCAGCAGCGTGCCGCGCGTGTGCGTGAATTGCGCTGTGCCCTCGATGGTCATGAATGCTGCGAGTGGGAATTCACCTGGGAGTCACCTCCGCGTTCCTCCATCCGTTGGGAGAAGACATCGCCGCTCCTGCGCTGGCTCGGCGGTGGGGTTGCCGTGCTCCTCGCCGCAGCAGGACTGTGGCTCTACTGGAACCGAAACTTCCCCGCCTGGGATTACGCCTCCGAAGTGCTGTTGTTGCTCCTGCCGCTGGGCCTGATCGCCTTGTGGATGCGCATCCGCGCCCTGTCTGACGAACGCGACCGAATCGAAGCGCTCCTGCTCGAGCAGCGTGATAAATCCGAAGAGCAATACGACGCCCTGCAACAATCCAACGCGCAGTTGCAATCCTCCAACGTTGCATTGCAGCAAAAGGTCTCCGAAGTGATGACCCTCTATGAGGTGGGCATCGCCTTGAGCGCCACCTATGACGGCGGCGAGCTTTTGAACAAGAGTTTACGTTCCCTGACCGCCCACCTGCACATGGACCGTGCCATGATCATGCTCGTGGATGAGTCTGCGCAACTTTTACGATACGCCCACTCGATTAATTTCGAGCCCGAGATGATCGAAGCCCTCAAGCGCATGGACCTGAGCATGGACCCGGCCAAGGGCTCCCTGCTTCCGAAAGTGATTCGCTCCGGGCAAGTCACCCTGCTGCGCGCGAACGATCCCGCCTTGAGTGAGCGCGCCCATTACTATTACAACCTGGTGCGCACTCAGGAAATGCTCGCCGTTCCATTAGTAACCAAAGGGAAATCGGTTGGCGTGCTGGTTGTTGATAATGCCCTCACCAATCGTCCCATCCCTGAAAGCATCTACGACCTGCTCTTCACGATCGGAACGCAGATCGCCAGCGCCGTGGATGGTGCGCAGTTGTACCAAACCCTCGAGCGTCGCGTTCAGGAGCGCACCCGCGAAGCCGAAGAGGCACGCGAGATCGCCGAGGCGGCTAACCGCGCCAAGTCCACCTTCCTTGCCAGCATGAGCCATGAGATCCGCACCCCGATGAACGGCATCATCGGCATGACCGGCCTCCTGCTCGATACCCCACTCACGCCGGAACAGCAGGAATTCGCCGAGACCATCCGCAACAGCGGCGACGCCCTCCTCACCATCATCAACGACATCCTGGACTTTTCCAAGATCGAAGCAGGCAAGATGGAATTGGAGCAGCAGCCCTTCAATTTGCGCGATTGCGTGGAGAGCGCCCTCGACCTGATCGCGCTCAAGGCCAGCGAGCAGGGACTGGAACTGGGCGTGCTGATCGATTCGAATGTCCCCGAGGCCATCGAAGGCGACCCCACGCGTCTGCGCCAGATCCTCGTGAACTTGCTGAGCAATGCGGTCAAGTTCACCGAAAAGGGAGAGATCGTGGTGGAAGTGTCCTCGATGCGGGTGCAGGAGAAGGCGGGCATGCACCTCATGCATTTCACCGTTCGTGATACCGGCATCGGCATCCCGAAGGATCGTCTTCACACCATCTTTGACTCCTTCACGCAGGTCGATGCTTCGACCACGCGCAAATACGGCGGCACCGGTCTCGGCCTAGCCATCAGTAAACGCCTGGCCGAGATCATGGGAGGTACCATGTGGGTGGAGAGCGATATGGGCAAAGGCTCCGTCTTCCACTTCACAGCCCTGGCCGCGGCCACCCGCCTCGCCCGTTCGGAGCGAAGCGATGTGCTTCCGGCGTTGGGCGGCAAACGCTTCCTCATCGTCGATGATAACGAGACGAATCGCCGCATCCTTGTATTGCAGGCGCAAAGCTGGGGCATGTCTCCGTCGGCGTATGCCGATCCGCTCGAAGCGCTTGAGGCCCTCAAGGCCGGCCAGCGATTTGACGTGGCTGTGCTCGATATGCATATGCCCAACATGGACGGCCAGACTCTCGCATCCGAGATCCGTAAACTGGAATCGGAACGCATCAACCCGACCCCGCTCATTATGCTGACTTCGCTGGGCTGGCGCGACTCGCTGAACCTGTCGCTCTTCGCATCCTTCCTGACCAAGCCGGTCAAGCAATCAAACCTGTACAACGTCATCGTCGGCGCACTGACCAACACCGCCACCGCACGCCGCACCAGTTCCGGCGACCAAAAATTCGACTCCTCGATGGCAGAGCGAATCCCGCTGCGCATCCTGCTCGCTGAAGATAACCCCGTGAATCAAAAGCTGGCCGTCAAGATCCTC
>CAYNQA010000090.1:0-10390 GCA_964399225.1 uncultured Anaerolineaceae bacterium | reverse complement strand
TCGCATAGAGCACGCGATGGATCTTCTGGACATTTTTCATCTTTGACCAATCGAAGGCGTGGGTCATGGGGCGCATCTTTCCACGAGGCTGATCGAAGGTCAAAAGTCGAAAGTCGAAAGTCGAAAGTCAACTCCTCGACCTTTGACCTGTGACCTTTGACTTTATTTAAACACCACATCCGCTGGCATGCCGATCTTCAATTGTCCGTCGGGGTTGCTGATGGAGAGCTTGATGGCAAAGACGGTGCTGGAACGACCTTCCACGGTCTGCACGTTGCGAGGCGTGAATTCGGCCTTGTCGGAGATCTGGATCACGGTGGCGGTGAAGGTAATGCCCGGGAACGAGTCCACGGTCACGGTGGCCGACTGTCCGAGCTTGAGAGCGCCGTATTTATCTTCGGGGACGTAGACGGTGATGGTCAGGTCGCTGAGTTGGCCGATGACATAGGAGGTCGCGCCGGGTTGGACAAATTCACCGACTTCCACGTTGCGGGTCAGGACGACGCCATCGGCGGGAGCCGTGATGGTTAGTTTGGCAATTTGCGTATCCAGTAGGGCGAGATTCGCTTCGGCTTGTGCCACAGCGGCCTTGGCTTGTTCAAGGGATGCTTTTGCCTGATCGAGGGCTTTGGATGCTGAAACCACAGTAGGCGAATTGGTTCCTGTTTGGAGGGTTAGCAGGCTTGCGTAGGCGGTATCGTAGCGGAGTTGTGCCACTGCAACGGCGCCACGGGCAATGAGAATGGCTTCGGCAGCTTCGGTGTTCAGGAGAGCGTTGTAATCTGTTTGAGCGGCTTCGAGGGTTTCGAGGGCGGCGTTGTAAGCATCATCCGCTGCAGATTGGAGTGCTCCGCCTTCAGCGGCGTAATCCGCAGCGGTCTTTACCTGGTCGGCAACGAGGAAGGCTGCGCGTGCATCCGCCAGGCGTGCTTCGGCGGTGAAAAATTCTGCATTGTTTAGATCGTTGGAAACGTTTTTAAGATTTTCGAGCGCAGCAGATAAATCCAGTTCGGCGATGTCCACGGCGGTTTGCATGGACTCTAATTCCTCGCTTTGAGTGAAGTACCAGGCGGGTTGGTTGAATTCATCGGGGGCCGAGAACCGCCAATCTTTGCTGGTGGTAGGTTGTTGCGCTGCAATCGCGGATTGGACTGCCAGATCGAATTGGTTCTGAACCGAGGCGACAGCGGCCTCCGCTGTGACGAGAGCGGCTTTGGTGGAATCCACTTGAGCGGAGGCAACGGCCCGTTGCGCGGTCAGCAGGCTCGGGTCCAGACGAAGAAGCGGATCGCCTGCTTTGACAGAGTCGCCTTCAGCAACGAGGACTTCGGTCACCTTGCCAGCGAGTTCGGGCGCAATGTTGACTTGGGTTGCTTCGATGAAGCCGGAGGCGGTCAGTGCGCCGTTCTCATCTGAAGCGCTTTGGGTGTATATAAAATACGCGCTGACGGCAACGAGCAGAACGAGGATGACGATCGCAGGTACAGGGGGACGTTTGTGGTTCATTGAAAACTCCTTTGCTCCCCTCTCCCGTAATCGGGAAAGGGGCGGGGGTGAGGTTGGCGGGGTTAATCGAGTCGTTTGTGGAAACGTAACGCTGCGGCGGTCATGATGCCGACCGCGAAGAGTGTCATGGCAATGACGTCGAATTGGATCATTTCGAGTCCGACGCCCTTGAGCAATAGCGATCGAATGATGACGAGGTAATAGCGCAATGGCATGAGGTAGGAGATCCATTGCAGAACTTTTGGCATGGCTTCGAGCGGGAAGAAGAAGCCCGAGAGAAAGATGCTGGGCAGGAGGGTCATCCACACGGTGAGCATGGCTTCTTGTTGTGTGTTGGCGATGGTGGAGGCGAAGAGGCCGATGCCGAGACCGGTGGTGAGAAAAACAATGGACAGAATCAGGATCAAGCCGAGGTCGCCGCGGATGGGCATGCCGAACCACCAATGACCGACGGCCAGCACTTCAACCGTGTTGAAGAATCCGAGGATGACGTAGGGCATGAGCTTGCCGACGATCAATTCCCACGGGCGGATGGGTGTAACGATCAGTTGCTCGATCGTGCCGCGCTCGCGTTCGCGCACAACTGAGGTGGCGGTCAGGATGGCCGCGATGGCATAGAGGATCATGCCGATCACACCGGGGATCATGAAGTGTGCGCTGATCAGGTCTGGGTTGTACCAGACCGTGGTATGCACGCTGACCGGTTGTTGAACGCGCAGGTTCATGCCTGTGCGCGAGAAGGTCTCGGCGAGCAGGTCAATCGCGTGTGCCTGGCTGATGAGTTGTGCTGCTGAGAGGGCGGTGGATGCGCTGGTGGGGTCCGAGCCGTCAAGGATGAAGGCCACCTGCGCGTTGCCGTCCGCGAGACGTTGGGCATAATCGGGCGGAATGATCATGGCCGCACGCGCGTCCCCGCGTTCGATCAATTGGGCGATCTCCGCTTCCGATTGGACCGAATAGGCAATGCTGAAATAGTCGGCGGCGCGATACGAATCGAGCAGGGAACGCGACTCGGGGCTGCGGCTTTGATCCAACACTGCGAGAGGGATGTTTCGCACGTCATTGGTGGCCGAGTATCCCAGCAGAAATAACTGCATGATCGGGATGATCAGGATCATCACCAGCGTGCGTATATCGCGGAAGATCTGGATGAATTCCTTGCGGATGATGGAAACTAACCTTGAATTCATGCGGGCTCCTTGAGGATTCCGTGGAGATAGATGTCAATGTAAACGTCAGCGGCATCTTTCGGCATGAGCTTTGTCAACACCGAGTTGGCCGTGATCATCTCCGTCAGGAAATACGAGACGAGCAACCCGAAGAAGGAACGCAGGAACATGGCGGGATTGGAAATGCGTAATCCCTTGCGGACCTTCAACATCTGTTCGAACATCGGTAGAACTTTTGGGGCGATTTCCTTCAACATGCTCGCGCCATGTTTGCCGTTGAATTCCACCAGCTCGATCATCATCAGCTTCATGTAGATCGGGTTTTTGCTAAATTCAGCCACGGTGATCTTGAAGGCATTCCTTAGAAATTCCTCGGCGGTATCACCCGGGGTTTCCATCACCAGGGGCAGGATGCGCTTGTAGGGATGTTTGTCCACGATGATGGCTTCGAAGATCTCGTCTTTGCTGGCAAAGTGGTTGTATATCCCGCCCAGCGCCAACCCGGCCCGTTCAGCGATCTGCCGCATGGACGTGGCATGGTAGCCTTGTTCCATAAACAACTCGATGGCCGCATCTTCCACGGCCATGCGCGTCGTCTCGCCTTTGGTGGGGGAGTCTTTCGTTTTTGGGGACATATTTCCTTCTTATTGAAAATGAACGAACGTTCGTTTTTATTTTACACGAACCATAAAAAATGTCAATGGTAAAATTCTGCCTGTGACTTCCCCCGAAGCGTTCGTGCGCAAACATCTGAACTTCAACTTCATCATCGGCCTTGTGGACGGCGGTTTTTTTGGCTTAGGTATCGGCTTCGGCTCCTTCGCTGCCGTGTTGCCATTATTCGTCAGTAAGATGACCGATTCTGCTCTGCTGATCGGTTTGGTGCCGGCCATCCATGGGGCGGGGTGGCAGCTGCCTCAATTGTTCGCGGCCGGATCCGTGTCCAGGGCGAAGCGGGTGAAGCCGTTGCTCTTGCTGGCTACCATCCACGAGCGCATCCCCTATCTCGGATTTGCAGCGGTGGCGTACTTCCTGGCGCGCATGGATGTCTCTGCCGCGTTATGGATCACGTTCTTATTGCTCATCTGGCAAAGCCTTGGCGCAGGATTTGCCGCCAACCCATGGCAGACCATGTGCTCGAAGGTCATCCCGCCTGAAATGCACGGAACCTTCTTCGGCACGCAATCCGCTTCCTTCAACGGGATGGCGGGTTTGGCCGCCATCGCAGCGGGATTCCTGCTCGAGCGCCTCACTAGCCCGCTCGATTTCACGCTCAGTTTTTTGCTGACATTCGCCTTCTTTGTTGCATCCTTCATTTTGATCGCCCAAACCCGCGAATATGAATCGGAACGCCCCGAAACGGACGAGCATCCAACCGCATTCTGGGGACGTTCGTGGGAGATCTTGAAGCGGGATAAAAATTTCACCGCTTTTCTTGCGGTGCGCAGTGTCAGCCAGTTTGCTGCAATGGCCTCATCGTTTTACATCGTGTATGGCGTCAAATATCTCGGCATGAGCGAAAGCGCAGCGGGCATCATGACCTCTGTGCTTCTGATCTCGCAAGTCCTGTTTGCGCCGCTGATGGGCCGCCTCGGTGACCGTTGGAGTCATCGCGGTGTAATGATCTTGGGCGGCCTCGGCGCAGCGGCTGGCTCGGCCATTGCGTGGATTGCCAATTCAGCCGAATGGTTTTATCCTGTCTTCCTTCTCACGGCTGTGGCTTTTGTTGCCATCTGGACGGTGCCGATCGCGCTCACGGTCAGTTTTGCCAAGGAACACGAGCGGCCTCTGTACATTGGCCTGTCCAACTCCATCACCGCGCCGGCTACCATCATCGCGCCGATCATCGGCGGGTGGATCGCCGATGCGGCCGGCTATAAAACCATGTTCCTCGTCTCCACTCTTTGCGCCATTTTCATGGCCGCCACTCTATTTTTTCTGGTGAAAGAACCCAAAAAGGAATCACAATGAACCTGCTTCAAGAGAAGACCAACCAAGCCATCGAGATCCTCAAAGAAAAGAATATCGACCTGTGGATGACCTTCGTCACCGAGACGTCTGTCATGCGCGACCCGGTCATGGATTACATTTTTGGTGAGGGCGGACTGACCTGGCCTTCAGCGCTGATCTTCACGCGCACAGGCGAGCGGATCGCCATCGTCGGACGATACGAGACCGAGTCCGTTGAGCGAGGCGGACTTTTCCCCACCGTGCTTGGCTACGACAAATCCATCCGCCCGCTTCTGATCGAGACGCTTGAGCGGATCCAGCCTCGCCAGATCGCCATCAACACCTCACGTGACTCCGTCCACGCCGACGGTTTGACCCACGGCCAATACCTCAACCTGATCGCCTTGCTGGATGGCACCGATTTTGGCAATCGCCTCGTCAGCGCTGAAGCGATCGTTGCCGCCCTGCGCGGACGCAAGACCCTCGAAGAGCAGGCGCGCATTCGACGGGCGGTGCAGATCACAGATGAGATCTTCGAGGAAGCCTTCCGCTTCATTCGTCCCGGCATGACCGAGATCGAGGTCGCATCGTTCATGCAGGACCGTGTCAAAGCGCGCGGATTGGAACTGGCCTGGCCGGCGGATGCCTGCCCGGCTGTGAATTTTGGTCCCAATTCGCCTGTAGGGCACAGCGGCCCGACTAACATCAAACTCGAGCGCGGACATTTGCTCCATTTCGATTTTGGCGTCAAATATCAGGGGTATTGCTCCGATATCCAGCGCATGGCCTATCTTCTGCGTGAAGGGGAAACATCCGCCCCGCCCGAGGTCCAGAAGGGCTTCGATACGATCTACAATGCCAATGAGCTTTGTCGCAAGGCCATGAAGCCGGGCGTAACCGGCAACTCCATCGATGTCATTGCGCGCAAGGCAGTGACGAGCGCCGGGTATGCCGAATACATGCATGCGCTTGGTCATCAACTTGGGCGCGTGGCCCACGATGGCGGCGCTCTGCTCGGTCCGCTTTGGGAAAAGTATGGCAACCTGCCGAATATGCTGCTCGAAGAAGGCCAGGTGTTTACCCTCGAGCCAGGCCTTGATCTCCCGGGCTATGGGCACCTCAGCCTGGAGGAGGATGTGGTTGTCACAAAGACAGGCACAGAATACATCGCCCGGCCGCAAACGGAATTGAAAATCTTGAAATGAGTTCCCCTCGAAAAGCGCGCCGCGCCCGGATGTTCCTGCTCGCCGGCGCGGCATTGCTTCTTGTGTTGATGCAACTCCAGCCGCTCTTTCTTCGCACCAGGAACGCCGTGGATGGAAGCTTTGGCCTGCGACCGGTCAGCCACCAATGCGCGGGTCTGCGCCTGACGGGGGAGTGGGTTGCCCGTCGCATGCCTCCCGCAGACTGGGAGGAAAACCTCGGCTACTTTCGCGCCCGCTACCTCGTCCCGCATGAAGCGAGCGGACGGGAATTTTGTCTTGGGCAGGATATCTGGTTCGGCGAGTAAGACTATAATCGGCGCATGTCAAAATACATCCTCTTGATAACATTAGTGATCTGTTTGGTTTTGAGTGCTTGTTCCCCGCAAAACGTTGTTGAACTCCCTGCGGAAGCGCCACAAGAGCAGGCCTCATTCACTCCCGTTCCGCCGTCACCGCTCCCGAGCTCCACCGCGACAGCCTTACCCACTGAGACGCCTCTGCCTACCGAGACATCAACCCCGCTGCCCACAGAGACGGCAACAAGTGCGCCGACGGTGGAAAAGCTGAAGGCTGTCGTCTCCGCTGATTTGTTGAGTTGTCGATACGGCCCCGGGCCGGAGTATTTGTTTCTGTATGGTTTGAAGAAAGGCGCCAACATTGTGCTGATCGGCCAGACCGGCGGGAGTAATTGGGTTTGGGTGGATGGCAAGAACAAGTGTTGGGTCAACACAAAATTCATTGAGATCGAAGGCGATTTCAAACAGCTGCCGGTGGTGTATCCCGAACAGGCGCCATTGCCTCGTTCACCATATTATCCGCCCACCACGATCACCAGCGCCG
This sequence comes from uncultured Anaerolineaceae bacterium, assembly GCA_964399225.1. Taxonomy (GTDB): domain Bacteria; phylum Chloroflexota; class Anaerolineae; order Anaerolineales; family Villigracilaceae; genus Denitrolinea. Next base: position 3,720 of record CAYNQA010000090.1, on the reverse strand, counting down.
TTCGAAGCGGAAATACAGTCACTGTTTCGTGGGTTGATGTTCCACTGCGCGCCGGCGACGAGGAAGACGCCTCGATGCTGCATTACATCATCGAGGTCTGGCGGTGCGAAGCGGGACAGATCATCTTCGACTCGCTTGCCACCAACGAAACATCCATCTCGTTCGTGGATGAAGCGGGGTGTTCGACCCCTTCCTACGGCAATGTGTATGTGCAGGAAAAACATGGTTTTGCCGGTCCGTCGGTAATTCCGTGGCCGTGAGTAAATCAAAAAAAGGATGAACATGAATATTCGTACGATCACTCTCTATGTTGTGCTTGCCTCTTTGCTGGCTGCTTGCGGCGGCTCATCCCAGCCGACCGCTGACCCGAATGTCATCATGACCGTTGCTTTTGCCACGGTCAACGCCTCTGGAACGCAGACTGCACTAGCTGTCCCTACGAATACCCCCACTGCCACTCCGCCTCCGACGCCGACCTTTCCTCCTCAGCCGACAGAATTTGTCCCCGCGTCTTTCTTCCCGGCCACAGTGAATACGGCGGTTGCTTACTGCCGCTTTGGCCCGAATACTGTTTACGTTGCAAAGTTTGGCTTGCGATTTGGGGCGGGATTGGAGGCGATTGGCCGGACAGAATTGGGTGATTGGCTGTTCGTGCGGAACCCGGGCGGCGCAAAAGGCTGTTGGGTCAGCACATCATTGCTTTCGCTTCAAGGCGATGTATCAACCCTCGCCGTTGCCCCCATCGTCTGGGTTTCTACAGACAAATACCCGCCTCCCGCCGATGCGAAGGCGGTCCGTTCGGGAGATCAGGTTGTGATTACCTGGAGCGCCGTTACCGTTGTTCCACGCGATACCTACTATGAAGGTCCCTATTTACTGGAGGCCTGGGTATGCAGTGGGGGACAGATCGTGAGGCAGCTGGTCGGCTCTACAGAATTGACCCTTACAGTAGTTGATCAAGCCGGCTGTGCTGAGCCTTCCAAGGGGCTCCTCTACACAGCCACCCGAGAGGGCTATTCGGCGCCGGCGACAATTACCTGGCCTGCTCATTAGAAAAATCAAGAATGAATTCAAAAATCCCGCTGAAAAGCGGGATTTTTGTTTAGAAAACAGAAAATGGTATTGACAAAATTTAAATAAAGCTCTAGAATGTCAATAGTAAACTTGAAATTCTTGAACATTTCTATGATTTTTCCAAATATAGGAGAAACCCATGTCTGATTTAGCGATCGAAGCCCGCCAATTGATTAAACAATTCCCTGCCCGCCCTGGAACCGGGGACAAGCCGAAAGAAGGCGAAGCAATACGCAAGCAGGGATTCCGCCTCTTTTCCAAGAAAGAGCCGAAGCCCATGTTCACCGCCGTCAGTGGAGTGGATCTTGCGATCCAGCGCGGTGAGATCTTTGGGCTGCTCGGTCCGAACGGTGCGGGCAAGTCCACCACCATCCGCATGTTGTGCACCTTGCTCGAACCTACCAGCGGCACTGCCACGGTCAATGGTTTCGATGTGGTCAAGCAAGCCAACGAAGTCCGCCGCAACCTCGGCACCGTGCTGGCAGGGGAGCGCTCCATTTATTGGAAGTTGAGCGGCCGCGAGAATCTGGAATATTTCGCCGCGTTGTATCACATCCCGCCGGCGATCGCGAAGAAGCGCGTGGATGAATTGATCGACCGCATGGAATTAAAGGATCGCGCCAACGAACTCGTGGAGAAATATTCGACGGGCATGCGCCAACGCATCGCCATCGCCAAGGCTTTGCTGGCCCGCCCGCCCATCCTTCTACTCGACGAACCCACGCTCGGCCTGGACCCGCAAGCGGCTCGCAACTTGCGTGAGTTGATCGCCACCCTGAAGAGCGAAGGCCATACCATCCTGCTGACCACGCACTACATGGAAGAGGCCGACCAACTCTCGGACCGCATCGGAATTATCGACGCGGGCAAGGTCATTGCGCTTGACACGCCCGAGGGACTCAAACGCCGCATCGACCAGAAAGAGATCATCCGCCTTGAGTTGACCGGCTGGCACGATGACCTCGGTGACACCTTGAAGAAGATCTCCGGTATCGAAACGCTCACTACCCGCCAGCAGGGCGAAGCCGACTTATGGGAAGTGAACATGCAGGCACAGAACAGCCGCGCAGCGCTCCCTCGTATTATGGAAACGATCAGCGGCAACGGTACACGCCTCGTCAATATGAACATTGTCAAGCCGTCATTGGAGGATGTTTTCATCCACCTGACCGGCAAGGCACTGCGAGACTAACATGGCCGCAACAGCTATTCCCCGTTCTCTTGGCCAGCCCGGCCTTGCATCGGACTTGCGCGCGGTTTGGGCAGTTGTCCGCCGCGAGTGGATCATCTTCATGCGCTATCCGTCGTGGATCATCGCGCTCTTCATCTGGCCGTTAATCTTCCCGATGATGTACATTCTCACGGCGCGTGCCCTCTCGGGTCCGGATGGAAGCGGGTTGCAGGTCTTCCTGCAAACGACCGGCGCGACCGAGTACATCGGCTACATCATCGTCGGCACGACCGTCTGGATGTGGCAGAACATCGTTCTCTGGGATGTGGGTTTCGCCCTGCGTCAGGAGCAGATGCGCGGCACGCTTGAGTCGAATTGGCTTTCACCGACCTGGCGCTTTGCCTACCTGCTTGGCCACACCGGTCCGCAATTGGTCTCGATGTTCATGTTTGTGGGTATCACTGCGCTTGAATTTGGCTTGTTGTTCGGAGTGCGTCTCAACGGCAATCCGTGGATGATCGCGATGATGATGTTGGCCGCTGTCCCTGCCATATACGGACTGGGCTTCGCCTTTGCCAGCCTGGTCATCACGATGAAAGAGGCTAACGCCTTTGTCTTCCTTGTGCGTGGATTGGTGATGATCTTTTGCGGCATCACCTTCCCGGTCAGCCTCCTGCCTGGATGGATGCAGTCCGTGGCGAAATTCCTGCCGCAGACCTACCTCATCAATGGCATTCGCGCCGCCGCCTTCACCAATGCGGGCATTCCCGAACTCCTGCCAGACTTGATCGCCATCCTGCTCTTTGGTGTCTTCTGGCTGGCATTCGGCTATCTCGCCTTTGTTTGGATGGAACGCCGCGCCCGCACTACCGGCGCGATCGGTCAATATTAGAGGCAATATGGAAATCACACCCCTCTCTCAGCCCAGTCTTCGCACGCAGCTCCGCGCACTCTATGTCATTGCCCGTAAGGATTGGAAGGTCTTCTGGCGCTATCCTCTTAACGCCGTCTCAAGCATTTTTCAGCCGCTCATCTGGGTCACGCCGGTCTACTTTATGGGCAAAGCCTTCAGCGTGAATGGGCAGGCTATGGGATTCGCCGCCTACACCGGCAGCGGTGACTACATGTCCTATATCCTGGTCGGCACTGCGTTGACCAACTTCATCATGACCGTTTTCTGGGGCATGGGGTACGCCTTGAAAGAGGATATGGATGCTGGCGTGCTTGAATCCAACTGGCTGACTCCCGTCTCGCGTTTGCACATCTTGATCGGACGTACACTCACGAGCCTGCTGACGACCACGATCACATCCACGATGATGCTCATCATTGGTGCATTATTGTTCGGTTTCAGACCGACAGGCAACACCTTCGCCGCCATCCTGACCGCTATTCCCATGCTGATCGGCCTGTACGGGTTCGGCTTCGCCTTTGCCGCCATCGTTCTCGTGATGCGCGAGGCCAACACCATGGTA
>CAYNQA010000089.1:0-10411 GCA_964399225.1 uncultured Anaerolineaceae bacterium | reverse complement strand
AGAGCAGGGGACTCATAAGCCCTTGGTCGGGAGTCCAAATCTCCCCCTCGGCACTGAAAACCGCCCATCGAGGCGGTTTTTCTTTTGGCGCGGTTTCCCCCGATTACCTCAACATCATAGAAGAGAAACCGACCGGCCGTTATCAAACACCCATTCATCCAACTCTTTGCGTGACATGCCAAGAGGCGTAAGCACTGTTTCCATGGCCCGCAAGAGAAGGTCCACATAGCGGGATGTATCCAGGGCAAGCGGATTGGGAGGCGATGGAAGGTCCCAGGCGTGGACGCGAGGTTTTCCGCGCGTGTACACAAAGCGGATGGTCTGCCCGGGCCGATACGACTTGCCCGCCCCCTCCAACTGCCGCACCGCTTCGGCCACGGACGATGAGCCGCGATACTCGTTGCTGACTCGGCTCAACGTCTGGCGGATCACGAACTCGTGCAAGGGAATCCTCCGTTCCCGCACCGCGTGGATTTTCTCAAGCAATAATTTGCGCAGAACAGGCAGGAGCCCCGTCCAATCTGGGTCCTTTGCCAGACAGGCCAGCATTTCCATCTGCGCCTTCGAGATGAACAACGGTGTGTCATGCCTGCGCGTTTCGATTCCCCGCATCTTGATCTCCCCGCTTTGAAAGACCCCGAAATAGCGATTGGCAACCGGCACCTTCTTGTTCTGCCGCGAGGGCAGGAAGGCGATCCATTTGTAGATCCCATCCAACGCGATGGGCAGGCCTGTTCGTTCGTGGATCGAATCCAAAATCGGCTGAATATCTTGTGCCTTTGAACATCCTTCCTTTTTCACCCACATCCCATCCACATACAGGTGCAGGACTTCAAATCCAAAATCTTCGGCGGCTTCCTTGGCAAGAAGCAGGGCTTCGCGCCCGTAGGCGGTCACTGCCTCGTGCGCTTCGATCTTCCCGAAGCGGGCATTCTTGTATCCGAGATACCCGAAGCAGGTTACCAGCAGCCATTTGTGAGCCGATGCCAATGCTTTGTACTGCGCATGGCGTATATCATGCTTGCTCATGCCGAGTAGTGCTTCTTTGAGCGCGATGCGTTTCTGTAACAAGGGGCGCAGCGTTTCAGGGACAAGCCCGGCCTCGGGTTTGGTGAGGGGTAAGCCAGTCCTCGAGTCGTACTGTCCAGGCAGTATCGTTTCAGGCGAGATGTTGAACTGCACCATGACACTGGGATACATCGAGATGAAATCCACCTCGGCCACATCCTTGTGCAAACCGATCGTTGGTTGATAGACCAGCCCGCCCATGTCTGCGTGGAGAAGGTCGAGCGCGGACTTGGTGTCCTCGGCTTGTTGCTTATGCCATGGGACGAGGATGTCCTGTTTCAGTGCGGTACGGATTTGCATTGCAGAAATGCCCGTCCCCGGCGAGACGCGTGCCACGGTCTGCACTGGCAGGGACGTGATGCGTGCCTGTTCCCAAATCCCCTCCAGCCCATAATCGTGATACATGACCGCGTTGTAGATGTCGATGTGCCAGCGGCCAAATAGATGGACCTGCTCGCCACGGTAGATGACCTGTCCATAGGCAAAGTACGAGCGTGCGCCTTTGCGATGGATGGGATGAGCCGCATCTCGATTCAGGGACAGCGGCAAGCCCGTCTCTTCACTCAGTTTGAGGAGATAGGGCAACAGCCACGTATCACCATAGGCTGTGAGGATGAGATCGGGATCGTGACGAGTGAGGGTGGACTGTAAATCGATTAACAATGCGCGGGGTGAAATGGAGAGGTCAATTTCATATTTGCCTTGCGGTGTGCGAACACGCAATTTTCGTGGCTGGGCATGGTCGGGGTTTACATCTGGCTCAATGGTCACCACACGCATTGGAGGCGTAGGCAGGTCGAGCATCCATGGAGAATCGAGTACGGCGATGGATTGGATCCAATCGCTTTCATCCATGGTCACCGTGCAGTTTGCCAGCGCAAATGTCCCGTGCCTGGCGGCATGTCGCAGCGACAGTTGCAGATCGGCGTCGTAGTAGGTCAGGTCGGGAAATTGGCGCGAGAGGGCCGAAAAGAGATTTGGCTGCTCCACGGGTTCGGTCTCGATTGCCATGACCGTGGTCATCCCGTGGAAGAGGTCGCGGCGCTCCGTGCGGCTCAAGGTCACGGGGATGGGTTGTGATTTCAGCCAAGCCCAGGCCGAACGGAGTCTCTCATTCTTGCCCGCCGCGTAAAACGTGACAGGGAACTTCTGGCGCAGTTGATAACGCTTCCCGTCTTCCCCCAACAGCCAGAGATGAATTCCACCACTCTGGTTCGGATACAGATCGAGCAGCCAGCCTTTGACCTCACTTATCCGCGTCATTCTTTATCTCTTGCATGAGTTGCCGCAGATGCATGACCTCCTTGTGTTCCTCCAACAGCATGGAGAGTAAAAACACTTCGAACGGCAAAGCATGAGAGGCATAGGCCGCCGCCGCCAGATGTTGACGTGCGGACGCAAAAAGATCATCCAGCACGAGTTGGTCACTGCGGCGCAGGGCGCGACGGAAGCGGGCGAAGGCCTGCTCTTCTTCGAGAAATGTCTGCGTGATGGATTGAACGGTGCGTCCCATGGCTAAAACAAAGCCGGTTGAACCACGGCGGGAACAGGTTCAGCGAAGGTGAATGTGGAATCGGCTTGCAGGCAGAGACGTTCGAGCAGGTGTGCCCGCTCCGGCCGTCGAGGGGAAGCGAGCAGGAGGATGACGGGGGCATGCAGGGAGAGTCGCCGGGCCTGGATGAGGCAGGCGTCTGCTAATCGGGAAACATCCCATTCCGGGATTTGTTCATCGTAGTAAGTGGCGAGCATGTCGAGGATGAGGTATGGCTGGGGCAGGGACGGGGTTGATTCGAGCAGAGCCAACATTTGATAACACGTGAAGGCGCGGCGGATGAAGAGCTGTTTTGTTGCATTGGGATTCCCGCGTGTGAGTCGGGCAAAGCGATAAAAGGGGAAGCAGTTGCCGCCATCCAACACCGTGACCGGACCCTGTGCGGCCAGGTCTGCGGCGAGAAGTGCGGCCTGTTCGCGCAGGCCATGTGTGGAGGTGGCGACGATCAATCCTGCTTTGTGGGGGATGGGTAATTTTTTCATGCGGGCAGGATAAACCTTTACCGATAAAAAACAAACTCCCCACTGGGGAGTATTTGAGTTTGGATGTGGCTTACCCGATGGGGGAGGCATGTCTTGGGGGAACGAAGGTGATACGGCTACCCCTGCTGCCCCCAAACACTAAAATCCCATTCTTTGAGTAGTTGTCGCAGTTGGGTGCGGCTGTTCAATCCGTATTTGATCAACACATTGTGCAAATGATATTTGACCGTCTCAGGCGAGATACTCATGCGTGCTGCGGTCTGGCGATTGGTATACCCGAGGCAAACCAGCGCAGCGACTTCCTGTTCGCGCGGGGTGAGGGAATTCCAGCGTTCCCATAGTTCGAAGGATTCGTAATACTGGGTCAGGCCAGCCGCAAAGATATCCTTTGCGATCTCGTCTTCGGTACGTTTTTCTTGGGAAGCCAGCGTTTTGAGGCTCGTGTGCAGGGATTCGGGGAGTTGATAGTAGCGCGGGCCGGGGGTGTTTCGCAAGCCGATCCAGTACATCAGGCGCTGCCAGATGGACATGGTAGCGAGGATTATAGTAGAACAGATGTGCTATAGTCAAGGAGCGAAATGTGGCGGAGGCCTATTCTGTTGCGGCTTGCTCTTGTTGTTTTGCCGGCCAAAACACGATGAACATCATCCCTGCCACAAGCACAGCCGTGACAGCCAGGCCGCCTTCGGGCCCGAACGGACCGCCGGTCAGCCAGTCGGCGCCGGTTTCCATCAGGTTGAGCACGGTCCCGCCGTTGGCGGTTGTGCCGCTTACTTCGAAGCCGAAGAAATTTCCCTGCACCCAATTCCAGACAGAATGCACCGCGCTGATTCCCCATAGCGATCCCTCGCGCATGGCGTAGAGCCCGGCGAAGACCCCAAAGAGTGCCAGGTTGATCATGGCGATCACGCTCAGCCCGGGGTTGAGCAGATGAATGAGGGAGAACAAGATCGAGGAGACCAGCAACCCGATCCACGGTCGGGTGCGAGCGCCGATGACGGGCAGAACCCAGCCGCGCATCAACACTTCCTCCCCGCCGCCCTGCACGATCCAGCCGATCAGCACGAACGTCACGCCGCCGAGGGCGGGCAGTCCCTGATTGGAGGGGATGCCCTGCTCAAATTCCACACTCCCAAACAGACCGAGAATGACCACCGCAACAGCGAACATCAGCGCGCCTACGAAGAATCCGCGCCCGTATTGCATGGCGGCCTGTTTCAACTCATAACCCATGGTCCAGAACGGGCGCTTCTCGAAGATCAGCAGCCAGAGCCAGAGCAGGATGTAAATGAGCACAAACGAGAAAATCAATTGCAGACTCATCCAAAAACCTGCTTCAAGAGCGGGCAGGTCTTGCATGTTCAAGACCTTTTCTATGCTTCCAAAACGAAACACCATCACCATGAAAAGCGGGATCGCCCCCAACTGACTCAGGAACAGGATCACAAACGACATCGGGATGACCAATGCAATGTGAGGCAGCCATTTTCCGCGGCGGGCCAGCTCGAACAACTTGCTCTTGTTGAACCAGTTCAAAGTCGGCATATCGTTATGACTCCAGAATGGCTTTCAGGAATTTCCAGGTCCCTGCAAGCGATGGAACATGCAGGCGCTCATCGGGCGAATGTGGGTTTTCTATTGTTGGCCCGAACGAGATCGTATCGAGGCCGCCGCAACGATCGCTCAAAATGCCGCATTCAAGCCCGGCGTGTGAGAGTTCCACCGTCGGTTCTGTGCCAATGACCTGTTCGTAAACGCGCTGGCATTTTTTCAGCAGCGCTGATTCCATGTTGGCCTGCCATGGATGCGAAAGCGCAGTACGTCGTGTTTGCGCTCCCGCCAGCCATGCAAGCGATTCGACCCGCCGCGATATCTCCTCCAATTTCGAAAGGATCGCGCTGCGGTGATTGGAGACCACTTCCAGCCCGTCTTCCTTCAGTTCCACGATGCCGATGTTGTTCGACGTCTCCACAAAATTTGGAACGTCTGTCGACATGGACGCCACTCCGTGCGGCAGTGCCGTGATCAAACGGAGCGCGTCGCGGCTTTCCTCCGGGCGGATGGCCCGCCCCAGGCTTTTTTCCTGCCCGGTCATTTTGATGAACAGCCCGGGCTCGGTGAGCGCAAGCTCGGCACGAATATCGGCTGTGATCTCTTCGAACGCTTGGCGGCACAATGCCGATTGGCCGGCGTTACACACAAAGGCTGCCTCGGTATCGCGCGGAATGGCGTTGCGCGCCGTCCCGCCTTTCAGCGCTGCGAGTCGGATCGGCGTCGCGCGCTGTATCGCATCCAGCACGCGGGCCATGACCTTGTTTGCGTTTGCGCGATTCTTGTTGATATCTTCACCCGAATGCCCGCCGCGCAGACCGCCCACATTCACCACGAAAGCGGCCTCGTCGGCGCCCTGCGGAGCCCATGTGACCGGCAAGGTCATGTACACCGTCCCGCCGCCTGCGCACCCCACTGTGAAAGTGCCTTCCTGTTCTGAATCCAAATTGATCAAGGTCTTTCCGCTGATCAATGCGGGGTCGATCTTGTGGGCGCCTTCGAGCCCTAATTCCTCCTCAACGGTCAGTAACAATTCCAAAGGCGGATGTGACACCGCATCATCCTCCACCAGCGCCATCATCCACGCGATGGCGATGCCATTGTCTGCGCCGAGGGTGGTGCCGTCTGCGTGGATCCAATCCCCGTCGCGGATGAGGCGGATCGGGTCGCGGGTGAAATCGTGAGTCGACTCGGGTGTCTTTTGCCAGACCATGTCCATGTGACCTTGCAAGATCAGGACCGGCTCCGACTCTCGTCCGGCGCTGGCCGGGACCTGGATGACGAGGTTCCCCATCGCATCGGTGCGGGACCCAAAGCGGCTCGCCGTTGCCCATTCGATCAACCACTGACGGATGCCTGCCTCGTTCTTTGTCCCGCGCGGGATGGAGGAGACGGCTTCGAAATGTTTGAGAATGTGTTCGGTTGGATTCATCATGGTTGAATTTTACTCTACCCATTTTCGATTCGAGTAAAATCAGCGGCATGAATTCACTCCCCGAATCCCTGATCGAAGTCCGCGAACACGACGCGCCTGATTACAAGCCGCTGATCGACTATCAGAGTTGGCGCGTGGCGCTGATGAATTACACCTCCGACCTGACGCCTGACAAGATCAACCGCATGCAAAAACACACCGAGACCGATGAGGTCTTTGTGCTGTTGAAAGGACGATGTATCCTGTTTTTAGGTGAAGGGGACGAGACGGTGACCGCCGTCCACGCGGTGGATATGCAATTGAACAAGCTCTACAACGTCAAGCGCGGCGTCTGGCATTCCCACACGTTCAGCGAGGACGCGAAGGTGTTGATCGTGGAGAATCGCGACACAGTGGATGCCAATTCCCCGTTTGTTGGCTTGAGCGCGGAACAACAAAAGCAGGTTGTGGAGCTTACAAAAAGATTATGGGGATGAACTCCGAAGGAGTGAAATTATTATAGAACGATGATTGTTACGGCGATAATCCCGAAGGGATGTTATCGGTTGAACTAACCGTGTCATCCCTTCGGGATTTTTGTTTATTCCTCGTTATGCTTTTACAATCATTTCATCTGCTTCGACAGGCTCAGCACACGCCTTCGGGATTGCTTAATCATCTCCCACGGAACAAAAATCGCTGCGCCGAGGAGCAATAACCCAATCCCGACTCCCGTCATGGACGCGTTGAACACATCCGCGTAGTTGACCCCGTCCCAGGTGTGGGTAGTTGCCATGCTGTATTGGATGGTCAGGGTCATGATGCCAAGCAGGATGGCAGCCACGCCGCCTGCAGGTTTGTTCTTTTCGGCTTTGGCCTTCGCAAAGTCCACGCCTTGCCAGATGGTGGGGATCTTGAAGAGCAGGAAGATGACCAACGTCAGGACGGTTGTGTACACCACAGCATCCACGGGCATGGATTTGCCGCGCAGAGCGCGCGAAACGAGGATGTGTGCGATGCCGACGACTGTGCCAGCGATCAAAGCTACCATCGCATCGCGGTAGGACTTGTCCGCGCCTTTGATCAGCATGATCGTGGCGCGGATTCCCATCACTCCGAGCGCGACGCCGATGAGGACGAACAGAATGTACAGCCACTGGAAGGGAGCCAGCGCGGCCATGCTGTCATATTTGGTGGGGAAGAGCGCGGCGCAGGTGGTGCCGACTCCGCCGAGCAGGGTGAATCCGCCCGTGAGCGCCATCAGCACGATGCCGATGAAGCGCAGGAACTTTGCGAACGAACTGTTCGTGGACATTGTGTACTCCTTTTGTGAAAAAACAGGTCACGCTTTGTGCGTGACCTGTGAATGGTTGTTCTTTATGAAATCGTGTTGAATTTTTAGCTGTCGAACTCTAAGACCGATGCCGCCGAGCCTTCCAAACATAATGCCGATGATGGCGGACATAATGAAGTCGGCTTCGGGGGTGAAGAACGGGATGCGCCCGATGATCAGCTTGGCGATGACCAGGAACCAGATCAGGAAGAGGTAGACGCGGTCGAGCGAGAGGGTGACGGCGCGGAGTTCCACATCCGCTTTCATGGGGACGATCAAGCTAAGCAAAAATCCCACAGGCACGAAACTGACGAACACCACGAAAACGCTTTTCCAACTGTAGTAACCGTTTCCGATGTCGCGGAAGAAGTAGACGCAGAACATGGCTGTGAATTGCACGAGCAAAAACGCGCGCAGCCAGATCTTGAAGCGGCTCTTTTTCATTTCGCCGCGCAGAGACTTAAGACGATCGAGCGAGAAAAACTTAGCCATACTTGAACCCGATCACGAAGCAGATCGTCATCAGCAGGAACAGGGCGGGCAGGATCTTGAGGATCGTCTCCCGCGGGGCGATGGGCTTGCCAGCCTTGAGGAATGAGAGGAGCAGGCCGCCCAAGCCGATCAACGCGCCGCCGAGGCCGACCAGCGCAAAGGTGGGACTCTTCGTCCCGTCCGCGGCGAGGATGCTGGGGAGCAGGAAGATGGTCATGCCTGAGATGCCGTGGACAATGGCAATGACGATGGTGGGCAGTTTGTTCTTGATTGGGATGGCGCGAGTCGCTATAACGGCGAGAAAGCCCAGGATGGCAAAGACCAGGTACGAGGTCCGCCAGGAAGCGAGATGCTCCCAGACCAGGCCGAGGGAGATGGTCAGCGGGATGATCGTCGAGACGATGACGACGATGGGAGAGTCCAGCACTTCGAAGCCGAGGATGATGAGCAGTAGTCCCGCCACAAGCAGGACGCCGAAGCCGATGGTGTAGACGATGATGGGAACTTCGCCCAGCCCGTTGATGCCGACTGCCACCTGGTAGGCGGCGAGGATACCCGTAAGGAGGAGCAGGACGCGATCGGTGGAGGTCATTTTCATGGTTGTTGGACGATGGACAGCGGACGATGGACGATGAGCGACAAGATGGTCAATCGTCTATCGTCTACGGTCAAATCGAAAGCAGGATCATCGAGATGAGCATGTAGAGCGAGGCGTATTTGAAGAGGCTGAAGTTGACGCGCTCGGAGGGGCGGAAGACGGTGGCGAACGAGAGCAGGAGCAAGCCCGAGGAGAGCACGATGAGCAAGCGCAGGATACCCGCTTGCACGCCGATCATCACGCCTGCCACGCCGATGCTGGCCGCGGCAATGATGGACGAGAGCGCGATGACCGCGCGCGTGGTGTCGAAGCCGTAAGTGGACGGGAAGGTGGGAATGCCCGCGGCGTTGTAGTCGTCGAAGAATTTGATCGAGAAGGTGAGGGTGTGGGTGGGGATCCAGAAGAGCACCGCGCCCGCCAGCAGGAGACCGATGATCTCCACTTCGCCGACCGCGAGCACGCGCCCCGCCAGGATCGGCATGGCGCCAGAGATGCCGCCCCAGACGATGCTCCAGCACGTGCGGCGTTTGAGCCAGAGGGTGTAGACCACCACGTCGAAGAACCAGCCGAGGAAGACCACGAAGCCATAGAGAGGGTTGACCGCCACCGCCCAACCGATGCCGAGGATCGAGATCGCCATGCCCACGCGGAAGACTTCGTCGCGGCTCAGTTCACCCGAGGCGGCGGGACGTTTCTGCGTGCGCTTCATCTTCGCGTCGATGTCCTGGTCGTACCACATGTTCATGATGGTCGAGCCGCCGATGGCGAGGAAGAGACTCGCCGACATCATCAGCAAGAGCGGAAAGCTCGGCGTGGTGTGCGCGCTCATATAGCCCGCGATGCCTGTGGCAAGAAGCAAGCCTGATTGCGAGGGTTTGATGAGAGGCCAGAATTGGGCAAACTTTGATTTGCGAACGACGGTGGTTGATTGGACGGTCATGCGGACTCCTTCGGAAATAGACAGGTACACACGTAAGACGTACACGGGAAATTCAGGCGGCAAGTATACCTGTGTAGTTGTGTACCTGTCTACGTTTGTACTATCTCACACAACGGAATCCCACGCCTGGGCTGAAGTACATCGGCGGGGCGCTGTTGCGCACCCAGACGCGCAAGTCCATGTCGTAGGTGTCTTTCGATCCGCCGTGCATGAAGCGGTCGCTGAAACCTTCCTGCCAGTGCACATCCGCGACCCATTGCCAGACGTTGCCAGCCATGTCGTAGAGTCCGTACGGCGATTTGGAGTCGAGCGTGGCGTAGTCGCCGTAAACGCTTCCGTTGTAGTAACCGACGGGCGTGGTGCGCGAGCCGAAGGTTTTCATATCTTCGAACGGATCGCGCGAGGCGTAGAAGTTGGCGTTGCTACGCTCGATCTCCCAGCCCCACGGGAAGGGACGACCGTCTGTGCCGCGCGCGGCCTTCTGCCATTGGACTTCGGTCGGGAGGCTGGCGTCGTAATACTGACAGTAGCCCCACGCGCCGAACCACGTGACCATCGTCATTGGGTGGTTCTCGTATCCTGCCTGGACGGTGAAGCGGGTTCCGTCGTATCTGACTCTTTGCGACGGGTCGGCGAGGGGAATGTACTGCCAGTCGCCAGCCTTGATCTCGAGTTCGTGCTTCACGCCGCGGAACACATCGCCAGGGTAATAGCCGAGGACAGAGTCGCTTTCGACTTTGAGAGCGCCATCCGCGACGGCCGCGTTGAGGAAGTCCGCGTATTGCTGGGCGGTGACGTCCGTGACCATGATCTCGAAGGTGGGGGTGTATTCCACTTCATTGAATTGACCGTAGAAGAACTCACCTTCGGGCACTTGCGCCCACGCCGTGAGGATGCTTATCTCGGTCACGGCGGGGGGGAGCGGAGCGTTTAAATCTACGGGGGCGCAAGAGGCCAGTAACGCCGCGAACAGGACGAGGG
>CAYNQA010000088.1:6765-10472 GCA_964399225.1 uncultured Anaerolineaceae bacterium | reverse complement strand
CTGGGATGTGAGTTGGGTCTTTCTCGAACCAAATTGGCCAGTGGTGACACTATTGCGTCAAAACGATTGGCAAGTACTCTATAATGATGAAAGCGCCATCATCCTCGGACGCCCATGAGAAAATACGCCTCCTCGTTTTTGCTCCTGTTATGGATGACTTTGATCCTGGCTGCATTTTTCGTTGTGCAGAAGCCGGATCTGCTCCAGATTCCGAGTGGCATTTCATATTTCACCTTGACGCTCTTGATTCCCGCATGGATGACTATTCTCGCAAGTGCTATTGGAGGCGGTGTTTTACATGAGGCAACTCCCATGGAGCGGCTGATTATCGGCACTGCGATCGGGTGGATGCTGTTCGGTCTGACGGGATTCGGTCTGGCCTTGACAGGCTGGGCACAACCGCCCCTTCTGATTGCTCTGATATTTTTGCTAACAGTGATCCTTGCATGGTTTGGGCGCATACAAATTGCGTGGAGCGATCTTCGTTTTGCGGCACGGGAATTCAAGCAAAGCGCAAGTGCGACATCGCCGTGGATCTCTATGGGAGCAGGTTTTGCGCTCCTGATTACTGGGATATTAAGTCTGGCGCCGCCCGTTGAAGATTTCGATGCCCTTTTCTACCACCTCACCGTTCCTTCCATCTGGCTGAACCAAGGTGCAGACACATCCTATGTCCCCATCCCGCACTATTGGTACCCGCAGATCGTGGAAGGGATGTACGTCTGGCCGTTATCACTCGGCACCGATACTGCAACACATTTGGTTCATCTAATGTGGCTGGTTTTGTCCGCGCTATTGATCTGGTATTGGACAAAACAAATCAACGGCGCAAATACTGCCTGGAACGCCATTGCACTCCTGCTGACTATGCCATCCCTACCGTGGCTGGCCTCCTGGGCATACACAGATTACACGCTTAGCTTTGCCGGATTGGCATCCATTTACGCGCTTTGGAGATGGAAATTCTCTCAAGCCAAACGCTGGCTATTAATTGGCGGGGGCATGGCAGGGCTGGCAATCAGCACGAAGTACACAGGTTTTATCGTGCCGGTCGCAGGCGTACTGCTTCTTCTGATCTGGGAGCGGCGCATACAAAGCGCCTTTCAATACGGCATCATATGCACGCTGGTTGCCGCACCCTGGTATCTTCGCAACTGGATCGGAACAGGCAACCCGGTCTATCCCTTCGTATTTGGCGGACTCGGGTGGGATAATTTCCTTGCCCAAACCTATGCCGGTTCTGGGAGTGGTCTTGGCTGGGATCTCGTAGCTATATTGATGCTGCCCATCACCGCCACTCTCGGCATTAAAGACGCCAACTACTTCGACGGGCGCATTGGTCCATTCTTTCTTATCCTGTTGCCCATGGTCTTATTTGTATTTTGGGAAGCAAAACGATATTCTGAAGAAAAATGGCGGGCTGTGCAAGCCATCGGCATTTTCAGCCTGCTCGGCGCATCCTTCTGGACGCTGGGGGTGATCACCAGCGCTCATCTTTTTCAAACCCGGTTGCTTTTCCCGGTGCTTTTACCGCTGACGATTCCCTTATCTCTTGGAATAGACGCACTATCCCGTACAGATATTCCGCAATTCAAGGCAAGTTTCATCTTCCGGTCTGCGCTTGCTCTCGTTGTGATCGTAAACCTGATCGGTCTCGGGCTGCAGGTCACAAACCGCAACCCGCTGGCCGCCATTCTTGGGATGACGCCTCGAGACGTCTATATCGCAAAACGCCAGCCCAATTACGCTGACGCCCTCAGCCTGACCAGCCAGGCGCCTTCGGACGCAGTGATTTACCTGCTCTTCGAGCCTCGTAAATATGGCATGACAGGCAACATCCAGCCGGATGCGATCAACGCAAACTTTGAACACGACGTTTGGCTCTATCACACTCCCCTGGAAATCATCAATGCGTGGAAGCAAAAAGGATATACGCACGTGCTACTGTCCAATGCTGGCGCAGATTTTATTCTTGCAACTCAACCGGACGAACGGGAAATTTTGGAGCAAATCGAGAATTTGCTCATACCTGTTAAAATATCCGAGAATGGCAATGTCATCCTGTATTTGATTCCATGAAGCGTCCAGTGCCAAGTCGCTGGATATTGCATAAAGGTCACTAATCCAATGATCGAAAAGTTTATCGACTATTTCCAGATCGACTTCTGGGTGTTGTGGGGTCTGGCCGCACAAGGCTTCTTTTTCTTTCGGCTTATCTATCAATGGCTGCTTTCTGAAAAAGAGAAAAGGACAGTGGTCCCGCTTAGCTTTTGGTGGCTGGGCATTGTGGGCGCGGCGATGCTATTGCTGTATGCAATCGTTCGAAGGGATCTGGTCTTTCTTTTGACCTCTGTTTTACAACTCGTCATTTACTATCGCAACTTGATCATCGGATTGAAATCAAAAGAGCGGAGTTCTCTTGAATAACACGGCGCCTGTCTACGGCAATTATGAAGACAAGTACAATGCCAGAAATCCCATATCGAAATTCCTGGTACGCGGATTTCTTTCGGCGTTTGATTCCTTTTTACATTCCCTCCCAGCGCGGAACATTGCTTCCGTTTGCGAGGTTGGATGCGCTGAAGGAGAGTTATTAAAACACATCCATGCAGCCCTTCCGGACAGCCGATTATCCGCCACAGACATTTCCGAGGAAGAGATCGAAAAGGCCAGAAAGAATTGCTCTGCTTTGCCAGTGACCTTCTCTGTTCAAAATGCTGAAGCGCTGCAGATATATCAGGATGCATCGTTCGACCTGGTCGTCTGCTGTGAAGTTCTGGAACACCTGACCGATCCCGTCCGGGGACTGAATGAACTCCACCGCATTAGCAGTAAATACGTTCTGGTCTCTGTCCCGAACGAACCGGTCTGGAAGACATTAAACATCCTTCGCGGCAAGTACATCAAATCCCTGGGGAACACGCCGGGGCACCTCAACCACTGGAATGTTTTTCAATTTCCACACTTTCTGGGAAGAGCTGGATTCACGCTGCTCAAGAAAAAATACCCATTCCCCTGGCAAATGGTCCTGTTAGAGAAAAAACTGCCATGAAAGTAATAATTCAAATCCCGGCCTACAACGAAGAAGAGGCGCTTCCGATAACCCTGCAGCAACTGCCGCGTCAACTGAAGGGCGTGGATGAAGTGCAATGGCTGGTCATTAATGACGGCAGCAAAGACGGGACCGTTGAAGCTGCCATTGCCGGAGGCGCAGACCTTGTCATATCGCACCGCAACAACCTTGGGCTGGCGCAGGCCTTTCTCTCGGGAATGACAGCCGCCATTCATTTCGGCGCTGACATCATTGTAAATACGGATGCCGATAATCAATACTGTGCGGAGGATATTCAGAAACTGATCGATCCCATCCTTCAGGAACAAGCGGAGTATGTGATCGGCACGAGACCGATCAGGGACATCGAACACTGGTCGCCAATAAAAAAGACGCTGCAATACTTTGGCAGTTGGATCGTTCGTCAGGCGGCTCAAGCGAACGTAGAGGATGCCCCGAGCGGATTCCGGGCAATCACCCGGTCCGCGGCCATGCGCCTGCACGTATTCAATCGTTATACCTACACCGTCGAGACGATCATACAGGCAGGGCACTTAAATATCCCCATTCTGTGCGTCCCCGTCCGTACAAACAGGGACATGCGCCCGTCCCGTTTGATATCAAGCATCACTCGTTATGTGCGCCGCTCTTCCGC
>CAYNQA010000088.1:0-6755 GCA_964399225.1 uncultured Anaerolineaceae bacterium | reverse complement strand
ATCGTGAGGAGCTTTCTCACGTATGACCCAATGCGCTTCTTCCTTGTCCCGGCTGGGTTTCTGCTGGCGGTCACAGCGATCATCGGGTTTCGATATCTGTATTATTTCGCCATCGGCGAAGGAAGGGGACACGTCCAGTCCCTGATCCTTGCCCTGGCAATTTTCGTGCTCGGCACGTCGCTCCTGATCGTCGGGCTGTTATCCGACCTGATCGCTGTTAATCGTCAACTACTTGAAGGGATCGACTACCGGCTTCGAAACCTGGAATTGATGCGATCTACTAAAGGAGCGGAACCGAACACAAGTGTATTCAATCGTGCCTACTTGAGCTTTCAAAAAAAAACTGGTCGGAAACGAAGGGTGAGAAAATCTCAGGGTTCTTCAATGGCATAAGGGAAAGAAACAATCCCAAGAGCACAAGAGGCAGGGGGTAGAAATCCACAAAATAGATCAATTTCCCTCCCACCACCCAGTTCCGACCTGCGGCAAAATAGACCCAGCTTAGGGGAATCCAGAGGAGAATAAATAATCCCAACCATAGTTCCTTGATCTTTCGTTTTGCATTAAACGCCCAGACCAGCAGAACCAGCGCAGGCAGCATGGCCACATAGTTGCTTTTCGCTGACGTGATACCGGTCAATGGCATCAGCACAAATATCAAGGAACTGCCCCAAAGCAGAGCAGGGAAATCCTTTCCATAGCATGTTTTAACCACCCGAAAGAGAATAAACCCAGAAACAACGGACAGCAGCAAAGCAATGATCCGGGCTGTGGGAGCTGGCATCCAATTGCTCATAATGGCGTACGGAGTGCTGGGTTGCGCAACCCCAACATAGGTCGTCAAATCCTTGTAGAACTCAAACAGCCAACTGGGTTGAAACAGGAAGGATAACCCCAGCAAACCGATCATTACCGCTGAAGAGGCGTAAATAATCTTCGTTCGTCTAACAGAGAAAGCCCACATCCACACAAATGGCAGGTACAAGATAACCAGTTGAGGCTTGATCGTGGATAAGGCCAGAAAAACACCTGCTGAAACATCTCGGTCGCGGGAAATAAAATACAGCGATAGGACCGCAAACAAGGCGGCCAGGCTTGACGGGTTTCCATCAATGAGCGCCTGGGAGAAATCAGCCCAAAACAAGGATGCAAAGATCAGGGAAAAAGCGAGAAATTTTGCAGGGTTGAAATTTATCAGCCGAAAGGTGAGAAACAGGATGGCAAGATGGGCGAGCTCCATCAGCGTCATCCAGGCGGCACGCGCAACCAAAAAATCACCGATCAGGGCAAAGGGCAGGAAGACCCCCATTGTATAGTAGGGATAGGCAAAGATTCCCGGAGTTTCGTCCTCGCCGTGCGCATGCCCGTGATGCATTAACTCCACTTGATATTCTGCTTCCGGGCTGTAAGGATTCTTATAACCATCCAGAAGCACCAAGCGGGTTGGAAGCCAGCGATATAAAAAATCCGTCCCTCCGGGTTGCGCAGAGACGAATTGATAGTTTCCAGCAAACAACAACCCAATGATCAGGATTGTCAGCAATACACTTGCGAAAATTGTTTTCATTGCGACTCCATGAACCCCGAATATAACAGCCCGGCCCGCAAAACACTTGCGGGCCGACACCTAAAAACACGCCTACATCATACGGTCTACCATGAACGCCATGAATAGGAACAGCAGGTACATGCTCGTCCAGCGGTACATCTGCCAGGCAACCTTGTTCCCCTCCTGTTTCCAGACCCGCCACGCGCCCCAGATCATCCACAAGCCGAGCACAATGGCCGAGACCAGGTAAAGCGTCCCGCTTAAGCCGAAGACCGGCAGGAGCAGAGTGATGGCGACCAGCCACCACGTATAAATCCAGATCTGGCGGCGTGTTTCCTCTTCTCCGTGAACCACCGGAAGCATAGGCACACCCGCACGGGCATAATCGCTCTTGCGGACGATCGCCAGCGCCCAAAAATGGGGAGGGGTCCAAAAGAAGACGATCGCAAAGAGAATGATGGAAACAAGATCGATCCGTCCGGTTGCAGCAGCCCATCCAACCATGGGAGGGATGGCCCCCGCTCCGCCGCCGATCACAATGTTTTGCACAGTGGCTTTCTTGAGCCAGACGCTATAGATGATGACGTAATAGAAAATGCCTGCCAGCGAAAGAACAGCAGCAACAAAGTTGACGAACACCGCCAACACATAATAGCTCAACAAACACAGTGCCAGCGCAAAAGCCAGACCCTCTGCCGGGAACATGCGTCCAGCCGCCAGCGGACGTTTCTCGGTACGCTGCATGTTTTTATCCAGGTCGCGGTCAATGAACTGGTTCAATGCTGAGGAACCCCCAGCTGCCAGCGCGCCGCCCAGAAGGGTCCACAAAGTAAGCTCAAGCGGCGGCCAGCCTCCCCATCCAGCCACGAGCGCGGTGATGGTTGTGGCTAACAGGAGCAGAACCACGATCGGTTTAGTCAGCGTCAAAAAGTCCATGAAACGTTGACCAAATCCCATACTTGGATAATCGACCGGCTGTGGCGAGCGCGTGGCAGAAACAAATGCAAGCGTGGCCAATCCGATCCACAGTGCGATCGAAGTCAGGCCGTGCAGGATGATCAAATGCAAGGGAAAGCCGCGCGTGGCTTGCACACCGCCGATCAACGCCTCGCCAAAATACAAAACCGCGACAACGGTCGTCAACGGAAGCAGCACGCGCTCCTCGCGGTGAGAGCGCCAGGCAACAATGAACATCCACAACATCAAACCGCTTGCCAGCGCCACAGCCAAACGGTGCGCCAAAGCGATCCAACCAAGCGGGTGAGTGGGAACGCAGATCGGCCAGCCGCTGCAAAATGCAAGCGCACCAGTAAGCGTAGTAAAGCGCCCGCCCACGGTGACTAGCAAGGTCGCCATCATCGTATAAACGGCAAGGCGCGTGAACGGGGATGTCAGTGAAAATTTTTGCACTGTCGATTCTCTCATTGGGCTGTCAACTCCGGTTTCTGCGAACGTACAAAGAATGGGTAGCCGGCTAACAATATCACGGCAAACGTAAACCATTGTAAAGCATACCCAAAGTGCGGGCCTTCTGTCAATTCAATAATTGGCTGATATGGGATGGGCGGATCGGCGTCGCCGGGGTCCACATCCAGTTGAATGTAGACCGGCAACAGGTCATACGATACCTGCGACTCGATGCGTTGGATGTTCACAAAATTCCAGACATCGAGACGGGTCTGACCGGGCGCCAGCGTTGGATCGGGGACTCCGCCCATGTCGGGACTGTCCTGTCCCAAACGCATCACACCGCGGACCTCAGCGGGTGAGGCCGTTGCATAGCGACTCCACCCCTCGGGCGTCTCGTTGCCCTCGGAGGAGATCCAGCCTCGGTCCACCAAAACCGCCCGCCCGTCGGGGAGAAGAAGCGGGGTCAGCAAGTGGAAGCCATAGCGTCCATCGTAGTATTGATTCCGCAAGGCAACCTGATTGTCGAAGTCATATGTCCCGCTTGCATGAACGGCGCGGTATTCCATGGCAGTCAGGTCTGCGGAGGGATCGGCGTTCAAATCCAGCGGACTCATCGCGCGCATTGAGGTGACCTGCGCGTTGAATGCGCGCCGCTGTTCCAGGCGGTCGAGTTGCCAGATGCCGAGACGCACGCACAACGCCGCTCCCGCAATGACAAGCAAAGTGGCAACGATCCATTCGCGCGATAGCATGCGCTTGACGAGACTCATGCCTGTGTTTCCTTTTTATCTTTGGGCTGAAGGGGGCGCGCCACCAGGCTGTATAACGCGATCAGGCCGCCGAGAGGCAGGCCAGCAAACAGAATTCCGATGAAGCGCGTGTATGGCGTGACCGGAGAACGCACATCGAGGCCGAGGGTTTTCCCGGGCTGGAAAGAACAGGAATAGGCGTAGGATTCTTCGGAGGCGAATTCGAGATGCGCTGACGATCCGGGCGGAATGAAGAGCGGACCGAGTTCGTGAGCGACGGTGTCTTCGTTCTCGACAATCAACACGTCACCGACAATGAAGACCATATCCCTGGGAATCGTAGGAGGTTGTTCGCCGCGCGCCACTTGTTCGGCTGTGCCCGCCGGAATAGTGAGGACGATCACCTGTTTTTCGCGGTTCACTTCACGCAGGGTGATGAAAGAGATCTCGCTGACAGCTGCGCTGATCGCAATACCGATCAGGAGGGAAATGAGGATACGTTTGATGAGAGGAGACATGCGATGCACCTTTCAAATTGACAGTCCCGTTTGAAGTGACTGTCAATTTGAGAATCTACTTCAACAAAATCCGCAGGTCATTCGCCACGTCGGCAGGGGAAGTGCCGAAGGCGAAGGACAGGCTGAAGTTGCCATTCACATCCACCACGTAGACCCGAGAACTGTGCGAAACGAGGTAACCGCCCGCCGAATCACTCTGCTCGACTTCGCGGAAGACACCATAAGCCTGCCAGACTGCGGACAGTTTTTCCTCCGTGCCGCTCAGACCGAGGAAGGTCGGATCGAAGCGCGAGACATATTCCTGAATGGAGGCGGGCGTGTCGCGGCCCGGGTCCACGGTGACGAACACGATCTGGACGCGGGCGGCCTGCTCGGGCTTGAGCATGGCTCGGGCTGCGCGAAGTTCAGCCATGGTGGCCGGGCAAACGTCCGGGCAGTAGGTGTAGCCGAAGAAAAGCAGAACCACCTTGCCCCGATAGTCGGCGAGGCGGAAGGGGTTGCCGTGCTGGTCGGTGAGGGCGATCTCGGCCGCGGGCATGGGCGGGTCAATGACCGAGCCGCGCAGTCGGTTGTTTTGTGATGTGAAGAAAACAATGGCAGTCACAAGAGCCACAAACAGCAACGCCCCCAAACCAACCCAGAGAGTTTTTCGGTCCATGATCCATCCAAAAAAATAGGCGGCCTGTTCGCACAGGCCGCCCTGAGATTTTGCAGTACGAACGTTACCCGTGTATTGTACCAATCAAGTAGAGTGCCGGGTAGAAGAAGATCCAGACGAGGTCCACGAAGTGCCAGTAGACAGCTGCGGCTTCCACACCCCAATGCTGTTCGGCAGAGAAGTGTCCCTTGCGGCCGAGGTTCCAAACGACAGCCAGGAAGATCAAGCCGGTGAAGACGTGGAAGGCATGCATGCCGGTCATCATGTAGAAGATGCCGCCGAAGACATCCTTATTGGCGATGACTTCTTCGATCTTGGCCAACTGCCATTCCACACCGACCACGCCGATGAGGAAGCCGAGGCCGAGGATGAAGGTGATCGCTGTATACAGGCTGAAGGCTTTTCGATCGCCGTGCGCCATGGATGTTTCAGCGCGGTTCATGAAGAACGAAGAGATCAGGAGGATGGCGGTCACACCGAAACCGAGATACTGATTGAGGTGCGGACGTTCCATGCCCAGCAGGTTGAAGCGGCTGACCAGCAAGCCCGCAAACACGAACGAGTCGGAGAGCAGGAAGAGCCAGAAGCCGATGCGGTTGGTGCCGGTCTTGTAGGCATAACCATCATGGCCTTCGCCGTGATCGTCCGCGCCGACCTTGTAGATGTGCATGTAGTAGTAGGCCACAAGCCCCGCCTTGACGAGTGCCACAGCACCAAGAAGGATCACAGAGGGAAGCGCAACCGCCAGGCCAAATTCCAAGCCCGTCAGAACGGCAAGGTAGATGAAGATGACAACGCCCTGATTGAGCGCGGAGGTTTTATCGGTTGTATGAGTCATGGATGTCGTTCCTACTTCTTCGCAAATTCGACATACTTCGAGCCGGGCAAGCCGTAGTCGTACGGTTCGCCAACGACCTCAAAGGGGGTCTCGTAGTTGTGAGCGGGCATGGGCGAGGCCACCTGCCACTCGGGCGAGCGCGAATTCCAGATATTGCCCTGCGCGGGTTCGCCGTTCTTGATGCTCTTGATCAAGTTGATGATGAAGATCAACACCGAGAGAGCAATGAGGAAGGCAGCAATGGTCAGCACAAGATGCCACGGCTGGAAACCAAGAGCCGGATCGTAATCGAAGATACGGCGGCGCATGCCGAGCAGACCGATGCGCATCATACCGAGCGAGAGCACGAAGAACGAGGGCGTCATCAGCCAGAAGTGCCACTTGCCCAGCGTTTCGTTCATGCGGCGACCGGTGGCCTTCGGGAACCAGTAGTAGAGCGCGGCGAAGAACGGGAAGACGAAACCGCCGAAGAGCGTATCGTGGAAGTGACCAACGATCCAGTAGGTGTCGTGCAGGTGCAGGTCGGTGGAGACGGTCGCGTTCGGAGGTCCAGTGAGGCCACCCATCAGGAAGACGACGATCGCGCCGACGGTGAAGAGAAATGCCGAGGGCATGGGATTGGGGATCTTGCCCTTCCAGATCGTGGCAACCCACGAGAAGAACTTCACGCCGGTCGGGACAGCCACCAGCAGGGTGCTGTACATGAACGGGACGCGCAGGTACTCGTTCATGCCGGAGGTGAACATGTGATGCGCCCAAACGAGGAAACCCACCAACGCAATGCCGAGCGAGGACATGGCGATCCACTTGTAGCCGAAGAGCGGCTTGCGGATGAGGGGCGGGAGCAGTTCAGAAACCACACCGAGGCCGGGCAGAATGAACACGTACACGGCGGGGTGCGAGTAGAACCAGAACAAGTGCTGGAAGAGCACGGGGTTGCCGCCCTTGGCTGGGTCAAAGAAGCCCATGCCGAAGAGGCGCTGGAACATCACCATCTGGAACGAGAGACCGATCAACTGCGTGGCAGTGAGCG
>CAYNQA010000087.1:0-10510 GCA_964399225.1 uncultured Anaerolineaceae bacterium | reverse complement strand
GAATTATTTATATCAATTCGCGGACATTCGTGCCGTTAGCGGCGAAGAAATATTTTCCCGCCCTTTACCCCTTCTTCTCTTCCTCTTCCAACTCGCCCAGCAACAACTCAAGCGCACCGACCGAGACCTGCACCTCGCGCAATGACAACAACATCGAGATGATCATCAGGATCAAGGCGATGGCGAAACACCATTGCCCAATAACGAGCCACCCCTCGAACAACGCTAGCATACTCACGACACACAACAATAAACTAGCTACGCCAAAGATCTGCATGTTTCGGATCAAGTAAACTCGATAACGCAAATTGGCGATTTGCGCCAATAAATTTTCGTTCCGTTCGGCTTGATACTTGCTATGCAAATTGCGGATGATCGTCGCCAGCGTGTTGAAGCGGTTCGTGTATGCCAGCATCAACAATGTCACGGCGGGAAAAAGCAGGGCGGGGGTGGTGATATCCATGCCTTGATTATATCCCCTGCGCCTTTTTCTTTTTCATGGATGCATATCTCGACACGATGTGCACCCACCAAGGCGACATTTTCACCAGCGGGACTCCCGCGCCGATCACGCGCCGCATCTCATCCGGACCGTCGAACGGGTCCAGCCGTAGCAGGCTTTGTCCCAACTCGAACGCCGCATGCGCATCCGACCCGACCGTGCCGGGGACGTTGTGCTTCTCAGCAAATGCCCTCGCTTGTTCATTTGCCCGCCTGTCAAAACAGCGCGAGTTGAAAACCTCGATGGCATCCACAAGAGGCAGAATCTCCAACAAGTCCGCCTCCTTCCAGCCTCCCTTGCGTAAACGGTCGAACGGATGCGATACGCTTATGAATGCGTTCTGGTCACGTAAGCGCTGGATCGTCTCCTGAGGCGTCAAACCTGCGGGGACTTCCTCGGTCACGTAGGCGGCAAGAATTTCGCCCTTTGTGGTCATGATTTCCTCACCCACGATGACCCGCTGCGGGTCCAGGCGCTGAGCCGCAACAGCCCCCGCGATGGAGTTATGGTCTGTGACCACCACCCGGTCGATGCCCCTCCGTCTCGCCGCAGCGACCAGGTCCGCGGGGCGGGTGAGCGAGTCCCGCGACGCGTCCGTGTGGCAGTGAAATTCCGTGAGGAGTTTGCGGTTTTGTGATGACATACGTTCCTTGACAAGGAGGATTTTGCCAGTATATACTGATTTTGTTCGTTGCGTAACGTCAGAGTTATCTGTTCGGTGGTGGAGATAGGAATCGCATGCTTGGTTTTGACCTCTTAAACACCCTTTTCGTTTTTTTGAACAAAACTCTCGATTTCATATTTCTTTGGGGAGGAATATTCTTCTTTCTTGTTGCTTATCCAACCTATTTTTTTGCTACCAATCTCAAGAAGTATACAAAAGATAATCGCGGTCAAGAGCTGGTGTCGCAGGCCTTTTTGACAGTGGTAATCGGAACATTATTTTCTCTAATTTGGGCTGCGGCTGACATCATTTGGTATGTTTGGTTTAGCGCCGTCACGCCGGCAGAGGCTGCTGCAACCTGGGGAGATCGTTCATGGCTGTTTTCTTCCATCCGCTTCCTGCTGCTTCTAATCACCCTGTTTGGAGCTGCGTACATTTGGGGCGGTGAACATGGGGGAGGCCGGTGGTTCGCCTCTGCGGTAAGTCACATTGCCATCATCGTTCTTGGATGGGTCACTTATTTTTGGATGGGCTTTCTGCTCATCTCCGTCCCTCTCATTGCCACATATTACGGCGCTTTGTACAGCCTTGCAAATATTATTTTGCCTCCATCTAATCCGGATGACAAGAATGAGAAACGGAAGAGATTTTTTCTACTGGCTTCCTATACTTGGGGAACCCAGTCTCCGATGACGGTGGCGGATTCAAATTCATGGAAAAAACCGAGAGCGCGTATTCCCGGTGATATCACCTGGGAATTTTCAGATTACCCTCTCCCATTCTTGAATAAGTTATTGAGAGACGGAGCCGTATGGACCCGTGCCCATCAGGTCGTTGCCATTACCGGCGGAACCAATTTTAAGCGTGTCGATGGGCCTGGATTGGTGTTCACTGGCAAGCTGGAACGGCCTGAGCAAGTTTTCGATCTGCGCTTGCAGTTGCGCACCAGGATAATCGAAGTTGTAAGCAAAGATGGAATTAGATTTAATGCACGTTACTTTACTGCCTTTAGAATGGATAACCAGGATTGGACCAGAGAACAGTATGAGATTCTTCGCCGGAAGAATCCGCTTTTACGAGGTGCCGATAAGGTGACCAAAACGGACGGCAGTTTCTCTTATTCTCCTCAGCGCGTGCAGGCTGCAATGGGTGTTACAAGCACGAAAGTTGAAGATGGAACGCCACTTATTTATTGGGATCAGTGGGCAATGAATGTGGTTGAAGGCGAGACCCGTAAAGTCATCGCTAAAAAAAACCTCGATGATATGTGGAAACCACCTCAAAATACCGCGTATGCCAATGCCATGGACGGGATCGCTCAAGAGATCAAACAGAATGCTGAGATTACCTTGCGCGCCTCCGGGATCCTGCTTGTTGTAGCGCGCGTGGTTGACTTTGAAATCCCTGCCCAGAGCGAAGAAGGCAACCAGGTTACACAGCAACACTTGAAAACATGGGGCTCTGAATGGGAAAAACGGCGGAAGATGATTCTGGCAGATGCGGAGGCAGAATCTGAACGCCTGCAGCAATTGGCACGAGCTCAGGCTGAAGCAGAAATGCTTACTTCGATAGCCGATGGACTGAAAGCGACGCAGGAGATGAACGCCGACCTTCCCCAGCACGTGATCGCCATGCGTTTTCTTAGCTCCCTTGAAGACCTTGTTCAGGGAGGATTGCCGGACGAAGGTAAAGAAGCGAATGAGAAGACGGACCTTGGTCAGACTCTCGACTTGCGAAAGCGGGATAGGTTGACGCGCTTTTTTCAGGATTGGCAGCAGTTATTCTTTTCCAATCGGGGCAAGGATAAGTAAATGGCATATCAATTTTCAAACGACCCGCAGAAATGGCAGACCCTTTACACGCGAGACGATGCTTATCGCGATTCCGGCAAGCACGCCAGCACCTATTCGAATACATTCCTCGCGTCAATATTGATAGCGTCCGGGTTTGTTGCACTCCGTCTTACTCCGATCCTGAATGGTGTGATCTCCCGTTTGATCGGCGTGACACAAACCAATAATGCCGTTGCGCTTCTGCTTTCTTTCCTTTTGTCAATTGTTTTGACCTACCTCGCATTGCATTTCGCCCAAACGATGGCGTACCGTTATGCGGTCGGGTTCTTTTCCGATTTTCACCAGCCGCCGGAAGGGGTTGACCCAAATGACATCATCAAGTATCGCCTTACAGGCAGGTTTAAGTTACCGCCCCCGTTTACGCCATTGCTTCAGTTCAAGTATTTACTAGTGCAGGATGGGGAAATTGCCAAAGCAAATGAGTGGCCAGCCTGGATGGCGCGCACTTTAGGCGGCCCGCTGATTTTGATCATTTTCGATGGTTATGCCTTGTACCTCGAGCGAGGTAATCAATTCTCTCGTGTAGTCGGCCCCGGTGAAAATATTCCCTTTTTAGAGTGGTACGAGACGATCAAATACGTAGTAGACCTGCGCCCCAAAGTGCACGTAGATCATGTCAATGTATGGACCCGAGACGGGATCCGGGTGAAGTTGACTATCCGTGTAGAAAGCCGTATCGGTGATCCGCAAAAAAAAGATCCATCGGGTAATTTAATCTATCCGTTCGATTCTCTGGCAGTGAAGAAGGCTATTGAGCGTTTCGCTGTGCGCTGGCCAACGTGCCCGGAAGGTGAGCCCGAAGAATTCACATGGATCCATGCTGTCTGGGGGCAGGTTACATCCGTTGTTCCGAACTATATTGGGAGCCGCATGCTTGACGACCTGTTTGTTGCCGACAAGCAAGGAGGTGCGATCCTCTCGCATGAAGCCACTACTGAAATCAAGAACAAATTGGATGATCTCACCAAGGTGTTCGGTGTGCATATCCTTGATTTTCAAGTTACCAAAGTCGAGATTCCCCCGGAGATCGAAATCTATCAAAAGGAATTTTGGAAGGCTGAAAAACAGGGTGCAGCAATGCGTGTCGAGGGGGAGACAATTGCTTATGGTATCGAGCAGCGCGAAAAAACGCGGGCATATGCCCAGCGGGATATCATTACGGCAATTGGAAGGGGCTTGCAGAAGAATACTGATGGACAGTTTACTGAACCTGTGCTTTTATCCCTATCCCGTATTCTCGATCAGAGCCTGAACGAACCGCTGACTCGCGCCTATCTGGCAAAGGAAACTCTCGATGCTCTCGAACAATTACACAAGTATCTGATAGACCAGACAAATGCTAATCGTTGATCACAGATTATGAAAATGAGCGGGTTGGTGGAAATCTCCACCAACCCGCTCATTTTTGTGAAGCGCGCTCTGCCTCGGCGATCAATCCTCGATATTCCTATAGTCTTGATCATCGATGCCGCTGCCATCCGGATAAACCGGATGCTCGGTTTTTCCATTGGTGGAGTAAATTCCAGAGAATAGGGGATGGAGGCATAACTTGTCCTGATAGTTGATCGTCAGGTCATGACCGACCGTATATTTAAATTTTCCTTTGATGTAAATATCCGTCTCTCCAGTCACGCAGCCAACTGCTCCAATGTCGATCAGCATTTGCTGGAATTCAAAGTACTCCCCTCCGTTGAACACCTTTTTCCCAAACCGGTTATATATCTGGCGCAGCGTTCCAGTAGAAAAAACGTGATCTAATTGCGGCAGGCAACGCTGACAGACCTCTTCAGCGGAAGGGTGAAGCATACGGAACGCGCCAAAAATTTCCTTTACAATCTTTTCCTCAACCTGGCGGATTCCGTAAATGATCTTGTCTGCTTTGATGGGGAAGGGGGTTAGGAGCTGTGTCCCGCCTGTTCTTTTGAAGATCGAATTCAATAGAATCAGGAAATGGCGGGGAAGCAACTGGGTGTGGCGCAGGATATAAGATATGGTTTGTTCTTCGAAACCGCGCTGGTTTTTGATCCGCTCTGGCAGGGCGATTCGAAATAAGCCATGCGCCTCCTCGCGTGATAGTTCATCAAGCGGTGATTTTCCATGTAAGAGATTTGGATAATACAATCCAATGTAATACATCAGCCTCTGAGCGCCTATCGAGATGAGTTCTTTGGGAGTCCATTCAAGTTTTACCTGGCGATTGAAGTCCTTGATGGCGTTACTGGAGAGATTGAACACTTGACCGCTTAATTCAGTGGGGAGACAAAGCCGCACGTCCAACACTTCCCTTGGATTGCTCATGATCCCGATACACTTTAACAAGCCTTGAATAGCCTGCTCGACAGACTCAATATTCAACCGAAAGTTCTCGAGTGAATCTAATAAGATGACAGCCCGCTTCCCCTTTGCTTTGAACCAGGTGCTCGCGACTGATTTCGCGCCTTCGAAATCTTTCATTTCGAATTGTTTCAATACTTCCGTTAATCCGTGTTTTGGATTTTTTTCCAGTGCCTCTTTGTATAAATCTGAGAGCTTATACAAGACCACGTCGCTCGAATCGCTTATGAGAATGTTCATTGCTTTGAGGTATTCATCGATCACTACCCCTTCGGCTGCGGGAATGGTTTTATTGCGTATCTTTGCCAACGCGCAGGTCCACAGTGTCTTCTCCCAAAGCTTCCAAAGGGTTTCGGTAAAGACGGTATCATTGCTCAGTTCCTGGACAACACTAACGATTTGACTAAGAGCGTTGTCTGTCGCAATTTCGACATACTCAAAGTATTGATCGTCAAAATAGACCGAACGGAGATACGATGTCTTCCCCGATCCGCGACGCCCCATGATGATGGATGGACGGTCCCGGAATAGTTTATAGATGCGATTTTGCTTGTCGAACAACAGTTTTAGCACCTCGATATCGGTCGCACCAATTTCAAAGGCATCGATAGGACCAAACGGCTCGTCTTTTGTGATGTAGGGTTGAAGCAGAGATAACTTTGACATTTTCCATCCTCTTTAGCCGGGCAAATGTTAAAGGCATTATACAACAAAGCCCTTGGGCATTTACTTACGATTTTGAAGGATTTCGGTCGCTTGCTCGTTCGGTGGTTCACCTATCGCTAAACTTATAACATCTGGTATAACATGCAATATGAGCGAACAAATCCTCCTCCTCGGCACCTCTTCCCAGGATATTGTCGGTCGCCTCGATGCGGACCTTCAGCCCGGCACATCCAACCCGGCTCGGATTCGTTCCTCGTACGGGGGAGTGGCGCGGAACGTGGCCGAGAACCTGGCGCGGCTGGGACAACCGGCCAAACTGGTCAGCGTGGTGGGGAAGGACCGGGCTGGGGATGAACTGCTCGAATACACTACTTCTGCCGGTGTGGATACTTCCGCCGTTCTGCGTACGGACCTCTACCCGACCGGTTTCTACATGGGCGTCCTCGATCATCGTGCTCGCCTGCGCTTTGCCGTGGACGATATGCGCGCCATGTCTGAGTTGACGCCGGAGATATTGCACCAGCACGAAGACCTGTTCCACTCTGCCGCGCTGGTCTTTCTCGATGCGAACCTTCCCGAAGCAACATTGAAAGCGGCAGTGTCCCTTGCCAGGAAGAGTAAGATTCCCATCTGCGCCGATCCTGCCTCATCGATTCTTGCCGGGCGGTTACTGCCCTACCTCGACAAACTGCACTTCATCACACCCAATGCCGCTGAAGCAGGAATCTTAACTAGCCAAACATTCGATATTGCCGACGCAGATGCCGCTCTCGAAGCAGCGCGCTCCCTCGTAACGCGCGGCGTGGATATTGTGCTCATTTCTCTTGCAGAATTCGGTGTCGTATACGCCACACCCGACACCAGCGGACGCATTCCCGCCATCCAAACACCCATCCTGGATCCGACCGGTGCAGGCGATGCCATGACAGCGGCCGTACTCTTCGGGCTCACCAACGAAATGGAACTCGATGAGGCCATCCGCCTCGGAGTCTCAGCCGCCTCGATCACGCTCCGCCACTCGGGGACCGTCTATCCTCAACTCACGCTCGAAAAACTCTACGAACAACTCGTTATCTAAATGAAACAAATACCACCTCACTTCCACGTGCTGGATGAAGTCCAGCGCGCCTTGGCTCAGGACTTGCCCATCGTCGCCCTCGAATCGACCGTCATCACGCATGGACTTCCCATACCCCACAACCTCCGCCTCGCCCGGGACATGGAAGCGGCTGTGCGCACTCGCGGAGCGATACCCGCCACCATTGCTCTAATGGATGATCGAATCCGTGTCGGCATGGAGGATGCAGAGTTGGAAACCCTTGCGAACAACCCTGCCATCAAAGTAAGCCTGCGTGACTTCGCCACCTCGCTCACAAAGAAGGTCAACGGCGGTACCACCGTGGCCGGGACCATGTTTGCCTCCCATCAAGTGGGCATTAAAGTTTTTGCAACAGGTGGAATTGGCGGCGTCCACAAAGAATCCAGTTTCGATATATCAACCGATATGCAAGCACTTGCCACCATCCCGATGATCGTGGTCTGTGCGGGTGCCAAATCCATTCTCGATCTGCCAGCCACGATGGAGTATCTTGAAACAATGGGAGTCCCTGTCATTGGCTACGGCACCGATGAATTTCCCGCCTTCTTCTCGCGTTCCAGCGGCTTGAAGGTGAGTGTGCGTTTTGACGCACCGCAGGAAGTGGCGGCATTTGCGCGCACCCATTGGGATTTGGGCTTTCGCTCCGGGGTGTTGGTCTGCCAGCCCATTGCGGAAGAGTTCGAGATTCCCCGAGAAGAGATCGATCCCATCGAAGAGCAAGCTTCTCAGGAAGCGATCGCAAAAGGGATTCGCGGACAAGCCATAACACCCTTCCTTCTCCAGCGCGTGAACGAATTGAGCGGCGGACGCTCGATGACCGCCAACATCTCCTTTTTGTTGAACAATGCGCGCCTTGCCGGTGATGTCGCCAGGTCCATGACCACCCCGTTTAAAT
The DNA here is from genome assembly GCA_964399225.1 of uncultured Anaerolineaceae bacterium. Classification (GTDB taxonomy): domain Bacteria; phylum Chloroflexota; class Anaerolineae; order Anaerolineales; family Villigracilaceae; genus Denitrolinea. The sequence goes on along the minus strand of CAYNQA010000087.1, from coordinate 2,497 downwards.
CGCGTTCGATCTAACTCTCGTTCAATATGAACGGGTCGCGCATTTTGCGCGACCCGTTTTTTGTTTCAATTTTGATATTTTACTTTGCATTCTCGAGCAACTCTTTTACGAGTTGCTCCGGTACTTGCACAGCCACTACTTCGCCTTTGACTGTGGTGATGCCGTTCGCGGTGATCCATTCTTCCACAACCACCTTGCGGCCTTTGACCTCCTTGATGCGCCCGTGAATTTCAAGCACGGGGCCGAGAGGCGTGGGCTTGAGGTAATCCACGTGCAATGACGCGGTGAGGTAGCGCAGGGCAGGTTCCGTGTCCATGCCGCGGTTTTCGGCGCGGTAGCCGGCTGCTGCGGCGGTGCCTGTCCCGTGGCAATCGATCAGGGATGCCAGCAACCCGCCATACACGTAGCCCGGAATCGCGGTGTGATACGGCTTGGGTTGGAAGTGGCAGATCGTCTCTTCGCCGATCCAGAAACTTTTGATCTGATGGCCGTGTTCGTTCAGGCTTCCGCACCCATAGCAATGTGCGAAGTATTCAGGATAGTGATCCTGAAAGGCTTTATCGGTCATTTGAGATTCCTTGTTATGGAGTGAGTGTGCCGGTCGGAGTGGCCGTCGGCGGGACGGTGGGTGCGGCGGTGGGCGCTTCCCCTTCCACGGTGAATGACCCGCCGCGTTTGAAATCGTGGCCGACGTAGATCTGCACGGTGTAGAGGCCGGGCAGCCATTGATCAGGTGAGGGACCCCAATCGCTAAATCCAAAACCGCCTGTGCTTCCATCCCATGGTTTGGTTTCGTGGAAAACGTATTCGCCGTTACGATACCAGATGGCCGTCCATTGCACGCCGGGCAGCATCTGGTCATAAGAGAAGACCGCGTACATGTGTGGGACGGGGTTGCGGAAGACCGTGTTTGGGGATGCAGGCAGGGAATTTTCGAGTGCGGTCGAAAAGACCAGCGGACTGATTGCGGCATTGGGGTTAGGTGTAACCGCGCTAATGAATTGCGCTTCCACTGCCAGAGGAATAAACGGGGTTGGAGTGCCCGTTGGGGTGTTGGTGTAGAGCGGCGTATCGGTGATGGTGGGGGTGAGGGTGATCGTCGGCGAGAGCGTGATGGTTGGGACGATGGATGGCGTCAGCGTGGGGACCACCGTTGGCGAGGGCGGATAGATCTTGAAGGCGATCGGGGTGCCAAAGATCGGCGTGAGAATCGCCAGGATCAACAGAGCGACGGCGCCCAGCACGGTCCACCAGCCTTGTGACATGCGGGCTTGCCTCAGACGGTAGAAGGATAGCCTTCGCGCCGCCTGGATGTTTGAAAACCCGGCCCGTAATGTGGCGATCCCGCTCAGGCCGATCAGTAGGGCAATTGCGATGATTCCTGCACGAATGTCCATACGATGATTATAGCACCGGGCAACGATTACGGATTTGGTGTAATGGTGGGCGTATTCGTGGCGTACAAAAGGGACGAGAAGCCCAGGCACGAAGGAACCGCATTCAGCTGCCCGGGCAGCATGCGTGTTTCATCTTTTTCGTCGTAGATCCTCACACCGCGTACTTCGGGGAATTGGCGGATGTTGATCATCAGGGCTTGCGCGATCGAATATGATAACGGCGAGAATTCACATGCGCCCGTCAGGTGGACATGCGCGATTCCGTCCTCGATGGAAAACTCGCGATATCCTGTAAAACCGTTCAGGATGTTGGTCAGCCCGTTCTGTTTTTCAACCAACCCCGGACCCTTGAAGTACGCGTCGAGCACCACCCGAATTGGATCCGCCGCGGATTCAGCGTAGCGCTTCACCCCGACCTCGACCGGGATCAAGCCCGCATCGAGCCGTGCCTGGTCGATGAAGTACACCGTCACGTGTTGATATGGCGGGGTGTTGGTGGGCAATGCGGTGTAGATCGGCGTGCGGGTTTTGGTGGGCGTAAAGGTGATGGTGGGGGTGTGGGTGATGGTTGGCGTGAATGTGGCTGTGGAAGTGGGACGCGGTGTGGAAGTGGATGTGCTCGTCGGTGGAAGCGGGGTCACGGTGGGGGTGGAGGTAAAGGTCTGCGTCGGGCGCGGAGTGAATGTAAAGGTGGCGGTGCGTGTGGGCGTGGAAGAAGGCAATGGAGTGGCGCTCGGCGTGATGGACGGCGTCCAGGTTTGGGTCGGAGTGGGAGTCGGTGTGCGCGAAGGCCGAGGCGTCAAGGTAACGGTCGGTCCAGCGGGCTGACCGCTCAGGCTGAATCGTCCGCTTGTGAGCCAGGTGCTGCCAACAAAAAAATGCACTTCATATTCGCCCGGCAGCATTTCATAGGAAAATTCGGGTTCCCAAAGCGAGAAGGCGCGGCCCCGATCGGTGCGGCTCCATGGGTAGCTTTCGAAGAAGATCATCTCGCCATCGCGCATCCAAAGCACGGTCCATTGCACGCCGGGAGTGACATCACGATAAACGAAGGCTGCGTACATGCGGCGGATCGGGTTACGCCATGTAGTGCTGGGGTT
>CAYNQA010000086.1:0-10549 GCA_964399225.1 uncultured Anaerolineaceae bacterium | reverse complement strand
CGTGACTTGATTGCTCGTTAGATCTTCCTCTTGGCTGGGTAAAGCCGCCTGTTTCGGCAATGAAGGTTGTACTAGTCCTACAAGCCACTCTTCCCCTGCTCGGCGTGGGACTTTGTCCCCGCCGAGGCGCGACCGAAGGTCTCCAAACCCCATGAATCAAAACGAGCGCTTCTTTGTGAGACGCTCGTTTTTGTTTTCTTCGCGACTCTTCGTGAACTTTGTGGTTAAAGTTTTTTACACTGGTACCGCCTCGGGTTTCATCAACCCGGCCTCCTGCACAATTCTCGGGACGATGTCTTCCCATCCCACTGGCATGATGTGCAGGCCGTGGACGCCCTGTCCGTGAAGCTTCTTGACCGAAGGTCTCGATGATCTCGAGCGCGATCTTCACGCCTTCCTCTTGCATGGCGGTCGGCCCGCCTCAACTCGATTTCCACACGGCAAACCTCTTATTTCTTAATCCAGCGTAACCTTTTGCCTCCAGCCTCGTCATGTACGTAGTATAGAAGGGGAGCCTTTTGATTTCAACACGAAAGGAGGTGAAATCCTATGTTGTTCGCACCCAAAGAACGTGGCCAGGGCCTGGTCGAGTACGCGTTGATCCTTGTATTGGTCGCCATCGTGGTTATTGCGGTCCTGATGCTGCTCGGACCGATCATCGGCAACGTATTCAGCACCATTAACGACAGCCTCTCCGGCGTGTAACTCCTGAGAAGGCAAAAAAAACGAGCGTCTCGCTTGCGAGACGCTCGTTTTTTCATTTCCCAACCACGAGAACCACTGGCTCGTTTGTCTGGTGAAAAGATATGAGAAGAACTGGAGCACGCTCCCCGGCGGGTTATTGCACCCGCACCAACACTTTACCTTCCTGCCAGAGTTCCTCCAACTGGTAATAGTCACGCTGGTCGGGGGAAAAAAGGTGAACGACCACTTCCCCGTAATCCACGACCACCCAGCCGTCGGTTGAGCCGCCTTCGATGCGGCCCTTGCGTTTGTGCTTCTCGCGCATCGCTTCTTGCACGCCTTTGGCCAGCGCGTCGAGCATGCGTCCGCTGGTGCCGGTGCAGATCACGAAATAGTCGGTAAAGGTTGCGACTTCCTTGATGTCGATCAATAAAATATCTTCACCCTTTTTGTCTTCAAGGGCTTCCACGATGGAACGGGCAAGGGTTAGAGCGTTCAGAATTCACCTCATGTAGGGTGCGACATCATGTCGCGTTAGGGTTTAGCGGCGCAGAAAAAAGCCTGGTGTACACCGCGCCGTTGCGGTTCAGTTCACTTTTGAAGAGATGGACGGCGGTCACTTCGATTTCGCCCAGCGCGCCGACGGAAGTTCGCTCGAGCGCCTTCGCAATGGCTTGCTGGTCGCTGGCCGTCACCTGCTGGCGCACGCGCCCGATCGTCAGGTGCGGCGAGAAGGGACGCTCCTCCGCTTCGTAGCCGAGTTTCGCCGCCGCGCTTTCGATGCCGTGTTGCAGGGAGGCCAGTCCGGCCGGGGCGTCGAGTCCCACCCAGAGCACGCGCACCCGCTTCGAGGTTGGCCCCGAGCCGTGTCGAAGGGCAGGGAAGGCTCCGAGCCCGCCCACGCCGACCGGGAGCGGCCGGAAGCGCGCCGCCTCGGCGGTCAGCATCCCGCAGATCGCATCCACATGTGCCGAAGAAATGTCGCCCAGGAATTTCAACGTCAGATGCAAATTCTCGACCGGCACCCAGCGCACCAGGTCGGGCCCGAGCGCTCGGCGCAGGGACTCGGTCTCATGCAAGATCGCTTGTTGAATGGCGGGGGGAATTTCAACGGCGATGAAGGCGCGCAGGGTCCTCATGGGGTCAGTTTGGCAACAGCGATTCCACGGCGTTCTTCAGATCGAGATAGCCGACCGGCTTGGTCAGGTAGGCCGAAGCGCCCGCTTCCATGCCCACGCGGATATCGGCGGGCATACTCTTGGCCGAGACCACAATGACCGGAATATCCTTCAGTTCCGGCTCGCGGCGCATATAGCGCAAAACCTCGAGGCCCGAAATATCGGGCATCATCAGGTCGAGCAGAACCACATCGGGGCGTTCGCTGGCGAGCATGTTCATGGCGGGCGCGCTGCTGTATGTTTTCAACACGCGAAACCCGTTCACACGCATCATCTCCGCGAATAGTTCAGCGGCATCGGGCTCATCTTCAACGATCAACACGGTTTTTTGTTCGGTCATGCTGTGGCTAAAATAGCATAAGAACGGGGAAATGGCAAGAGGCTCTGTGTAAGGTTTGCAAAGGCAGGCGGGTCTAATGGGCACAGGAGACGCAATGACCGACCTTGAACAATTCCGCGCCGAGAAGGATGACTTCTTCGCCAGCCACCCGCAAAGCCCCCTGACCGCCGATCAAAAGCGGACCTTTCACGGCCTCGACTACTTCCCCGAAAATCCCGCCCTGCGCCTCGATGTGGACGTGGAGTTGATCCCCGGCCGCGACGTGATCCAGGTACAAACCTCCACCGGCGACATCCGCGAATATATCCGCCATGGACGCTTCAAATTCACCGTGGATGGGCAGGAGGTGGCGCTGACGATCTACGAAGCCGACTACGGCTTCTTCCTGCCCTTCGTGGATTCCCTGGCCGGCACCGAGACGTACCCCGCCGGCCGCTACCTCGAACCCGAGGCTGTCTCTCCCACCCGCTTCCACGTGGATTTCAATGTAGCCTACAACCCCTACTGTGCCTACAACGACGCCTGGTCTTGTCCGCTCACTCCGTTCGAGAATCGGCTCAAGGTGCCGATCCGGGCAGGGGAGAAGCTCTTCAAGAAATAAAAGAAGACCCCGCTTTCACGCTGAAGGCGGGGTCTTTTGTTCTTCCCTTGCTAACGATCAACTGCCCTTGCTTTCCTTGGCCAGCACATCCAGCAGGGCTTCGTATTCGTCGCAGCATCCCTGGCACATGTTCAAGTGATCGCGGACGAGCGGCATCAGGTGCGCCGCGTCTTCGTGGCGGACTTCGCTCTCCGCATATTGGTCCAGTGCGTTAAAGACCTGCTCGCAATCCAACTCGGAGTTTTCGAGGAAGCGGATCAGGCTCACAACGTCTGAGTCGCTCATTTGGGCATCCGGTTTTGATTCTCCGCGCCCGATTTGTTTCAACCAGTCTCTTAATTTCATATTAATCTTCCTAATGGACGATAAAGCTGGAAGCTTTCTTACTTTGCTTCGAACGCGGTCAGCACTTCCTGGGCATTCAAGCCTTCCATGGTCAGGCGGCGCTTGAGGCGCAGGCGTGCATCGTGGAGTAGTTTATACAAGGCATTACGATTGGTCTTCAGGCGGCGGGCGGCCTCATCCATGGGCAGGTCCTGGATGCCCAGCATGACCAACGCCTCGCGTTGGCGGTCGGTCAACTCCTCGGCGATGATGCGCTTAACGCGCGCCATCATATCGGCCCGCTCCACAGCCTCTTCTGGCCCGGCGCCTGAATCTTCGAGCAGGCTTTCGGGGGCGGGGGCTTCTTCATCATCCACCAACTCGTCCAGCGAAGAGTCTCGCCAGCGTTTTCGGCGCAATTCCGAGAGCGCAATGCGGATGGCGATCTTGTGCACCCAGGTGGTGAATTGACTGCGTCCTTCGAAGGTGTGCAGCCGGCTCAATGTACGGACGAGGGTCTCCTGAGCGACCTCTTCCACGAGGAAGTTGAACTGCGGGTCGCTGGAGGATACCCAACGGGAAAGCGCATAAGGCAGGCCGCTGACCACAACCGCGCGCAGGTCTTCCAGCGCACTTTCTCGCGCGGGACCTTCAACTTGCAGGTCAGCCAGCCATTGTTCGTTAGTTCGTGTCGGCATGATACAGTTATTATAACCAAGAAATGAAAAGACCACCTGCGGGGTGGTCTTGTGGGCGCGGATCGCAAAGCACTCGAGCCCCGAAAAAGAAAAGACCACCTGTGGGGGTGGTCTTGTGGGCGCGGATCGCAAAGCACTCGAACCCCGAAAAAGAAAAGACCACCTGTGGGGGTGGTCTTGTGGGCGCGGAGGGGCTCGAACCCCCGACCTCATCAATGTGAATGATGCGCTCTAACCAACTGAGCTACGCGCCCGGGGCGACCAGCATTATAGCCGAGGGGCGTTTGTTCGACAAGGCCGAATTCGATGTATTGCTTGTGAACCACCCCTCCTCTTTCACCCCCATAAAACCCCTCCACAGTTGCCTTGTCGAAGGCTCCAAAGAACCGTAGAATCGGGCCAAGTCCACTCACTACAGATGGATTACTCTTTCGCAGCGTGCTCCGTTCTCTGTGGTGAATTGCCTCGCAACCAGCCTCACAAAGGATAACCCATGACAGACATTCAAACCTTCGGACAGCAAGTGATCGGCAATCTCGAAAAAGTGATCGTCGGAAAGCGCCAGACCGTGGAGCTGATCGTGGTCAGCCTGCTCTGTCAGGGACATGTGCTGATCGAAGACGTTCCCGGTGTGGGCAAGACGATGCTTGCGCGCAGTCTCGCCCGCTCGCTCGATTGCACCTTTCACCGCATCCAATTCACCCCCGATATGCTCCCAAGCGACGTGACCGGCATCTCGATCTATGACCAGTCCAAAAAGAAATTCGAATTTCGCCCGGGTCCGATCATGGGCCAGATCGTACTGGCAGATGAGATCAACCGCGCCACACCCAAGACGCAGGCTGCCCTGCTCGAGGCCATGGAGGAACGCACAGTTACCGTGGATGGAGTTACGCATCCTCTCCCCAAACCGTTCATGGTGCTGGCCACGCAGAACCCGATCGAATACGAAGGCACCTTCCCTTTGCCCGAAGCCCAACTCGACCGTTTCCTCCTGCGTGTCCGCCTCGGCTATCCGAGTCCCGCCGATGAGGTGCGCATCCTCGAGGAGCAACAGCTCCAGCACCCGCTCGAAACACTCGAAGCAGTCGTCAAAACCAAGGAAATTCTTGCCGCTGCCGAAGCCGTCAAAAAGACATTTGTCTCACCCGAAGTGAAGCGCTACATTGTGGACCTCAGCCGCCGCTCGCGCGAAACTGGTGACGTCTACCTAGGCGCCAGTCCGCGCGGCTCGCTCGGTCTCTTCCGCGCCTCGCAGGCTTGGGCCGCCCTGCAGGGACGCAACTACGTTCTTCCCGACGATGTCAAGTTCATGGCTGTACCCGTCCTGGGTCACCGCATCATCGTCAGTGCCGCGGCGCGTCTGCGTGACCTCGGCGCCGACCGTATCGTGCAGGAGATCGTCCAGTCGGTACCGGTCCCAGGCGGGGATTTCCAGGCTGAGGCCGTAAAAAAGAAATCGAAATGAGATACGGGCGGATCCTCGTCTTTCTGCTTTTTGCAGCCGGGCTGGCTGGCACACTCATCACCGGCGCAGACGTGTACGTGCGCCTGCTCTATTTAAGTCTGCTGGTCACACTGGCGGCACTCACGCTTACCCGGCTTGGCGTGCTCGGTTTGCGCGTCGAACGCCGCGCCCGTCTCACCAAGGTCAGCGTGGGTGATGTCTTCGAAGAACGCTACGAAATCTTCAACGAAAGCAAGTTCACATCCCTCTGGGTGGAAGTCTCCAACGGGACCAACCTGCCTCGCGCAGCCGGATCTCGCCTGCTGACTCGCATCTCCGCGGGACAGACACGTTCGTACCGCGCCCGCACCTGGATCACCCGTCGCGGACGTTTCAACCTCGGCCCAACCGTTCTCACAACCGGCGATCCCTTTGGCCTCTTTACCGCCAAACGGACATATCCCGCCGCCGGCCACCTCGTCGCGTTTCCCTCCATCTTCCCGATCGATTCCTTCCCCTACCTGCCCGGGCTATTGCAGGGCGGACGTGTGATCAGCCGTAAAGCGCTCGACATCACTGCGCATGCCTCCTCGGTCCGCGAGTATGTGCCCGGCGACCCGCTCAAACGCATCCACTGGCCGACAACAGCCCGCCGCGGTCAGCTCATGGTTAAGGAATTCGACCGCGACCCACAGACAGAGATCTGGCTGTTCCTCGACCTGCAGGCGAATGTCCACTTTGAAAAGAAGCACGACGTCACCATCAACGAAGACCCGGAACAGTGGATGCTTGGCCGCCGTCCCGAATTCCGCCTGCCGCCATCCTCGCTCGAATATTCGATCAGCATCGCGGCCTCGCTGGCGCATTATTACCTTGCCCAAAAACGCGCTGTGGGGTTTGCCTCGGCCGGGCGCGCCTACACTTTACTTTCCGCCGAACGCGGCGAACGCCAGGAATCCAAAATTCTCGAAACCCTCGCCTATCTCGAAGCCGACGGATATACTTCCATCGCCGCGCTGACCTCCATGCAGGCCGCCCAACTTCCCTCCGGCAGTGGGGTGGCGCTCATCACGCCCTCCGTCCGCAAGGAACTGCTTGTGGCCGTGGATGAACTCGTCCGCCGTCACATGCGTCCCGCCGTCATCCTGCTCATGGCTGAATCCTTCGGTGGTCAACTGCCCGGCTCCGAGTCGCTGGTGCGTGCGCTGACCGAGCGCGGCGTGCCGGTCCTGCCGGTCTACTGCGACTCTGATCTTGCCCAAACGTTCTCCGACTTTTCCAAACTCGCTCCCGCACAGGATGTCCGCCCATGGCAGCCACAATCCACACCCTCGACTTAAACTTTCAAGGCCGTCCGCACGCCATCGCCTCCTACCTGATCCGTGACGGCGACTCGGTCGTGCTGATCGAATCCGGACCGGGCTCGACTCTCTCCTCCCTCCAAGCGGGGCTCCAGTCGCACGGCCTCACCTACGCGGACGTGACTCACGTTCTGCTCACGCACATCCATCTCGATCATGCCGGTGCCGCGGGACGTCTCGCCGGGTACGGCGCGCAAGTCTACGTGCATCCTGTTGGTGCGCCGCACCTGCTCAACCCTGAGAAATTGATCGCCTCCGCCACGCGCATCTACGGGGAGCGGATGGACTCACTCTGGGGTGAGTTTCTGCCGGTGCCGGGCAGCCAGCTCCACGTCGTGAATGACGCGGAAGAGATCCACATCGGCAATCTGCGCTTCGTCGCACTGTCCACGCCCGGTCACGCTGAGCATCACCATGCCTACCTGTTCGAAGACATCTGCTTCAGCGGTGACGTCGGCGGCGTGCGCATCCCGGGCTATCCCTACCTGCGCGTGCCCATGCCCCCGCCCGAACTGCACTTTGAAAAATGGCGCGCCACGTTGAGCCGCCTGCGCGAACAAAAATTTTCGCGCATCGCCCCAACTCACTTTGGCATTTACGAAGATCCTGCCTGGCATCTGCGCGAGGTGGAAAAGAATCTCGACGCCGCCGAACGCTGGCTCGAAGCCGTCATGCCCTCCGACCCGCCCGTGGAGGAACTGCGCGCCCGCTTCAGCGCCTGGGTGGAGGATGAAGCCAGGAGCCAGCACCTCGACCCCGATGTGGTTACCGCCTATGAACTTGCGAACCCGCTCGGAATGTCTGCGGATGGATTGCAGAGGTATTGGAAGAAAGTGAAACTGGCCGGGTAGGGGAGAACTATCGGCGGGTCGCGGTCCCCATGGGAGCACTGCACAGAGACCCATGCCGAGCATGGGAATATCAGTTTACCAACAACAGGAGCAGGGATGGCCGTTTACGAATATCACAGTGAAGAGATCAAAGGGTTCCCTATCACAGAAAAGATCGAGGTGCGCCCGTGGCGTCTGTGTGGGGAGGAGCATCAAATGTTTGTGATCGGAAGTGGCTCCAACTTCGATGCGCGGGGAAACGTGCTGGTCGAGATCATTTATTCGGTCAATGACGAGCAGGTGTTTTATACACGGAACTTCCTCCATCTGTTCAGCATGTTCGACGAAATGAAGACTTCGCAGTGGCTGGAAGGGTTCATCGGCGGCGAGCATGACGATTATGGCTTCGGGTATGTGCTTCCAGAAACTTCGGTATATCTCAAGCGGGAGAAAAGCACGCACAGCAACCTGGAGGGCGTCGAAGAAACGCATGTGCGATATCGCCTCGAAATTTCCGCGGATATCGGCGCCGTGTTCAGCATGGCCTCCCCCGGCATGCGTCAGATCGAGATCAAACTCGACGTGATGGACCTCGACAGCGCCGTATATTTCATGCGCCAGCTTACCGACGAGATCGCAGAAGTGGATCTTGGTCTGCATCCCGACCCGGGAACACTGCCGCGCGGGGCCAGCCATTGGAATTTTTCCCGTGCCGTCAATCAAAAAGCCTACGACTCGCTGGCGTCTGAATACGATGATTGGACGATGGAAGCCTCGTTACTCAAGGACGCGTTCGATGCCTGGCTTGCGAAGGTCGCACCAGGCGGAAAAGTTCTGGACGTTGGCTGTGGTCATGGGCGGCCGGTCATTGCCTCGTTGCTGGAAAAGGGATTTGCCGTCACCGGCATGGACGCCTCCCCAAAAATGCTCGAGCGCGTCCGCGAGAGGTTCCCGTCCATTCCGCTTATCAACCTGCCCGTCGAAGACCTGGACGTGGAGCAGGAGTTCGACGCTGCTTGCTCGCTTTCCTCCATGCTCTACCTGGACCCGATCGATTTTGCGCACGGTTTGTATCGCGTCCATCGTGCATTGAAGCCGGGCGGATTCCTGTTCCTGAACGCCTATGACCTCCACCCAACCTGGCGCGGCGAACCCTACCACGTGGACCTACAACGTTGGATGTGGGGCTGGTCCTATGGGATGGACGAAGTGTCGAAAGCGTTGGAAGAGCACGGCTATTTTAAAGTACTTGACGTGCAGGATGTGACCACGCAGGAACATAAAGAGGAGCAACTTGAATCATGGTTCGCGTCCGCTGTGAAAGGTCATGAAGAAGCGATGCAAAAATATCCGAACTACGCCGGCCCCGCCCCCGATCGCAATAAACATCCGATCTTCCCAATGAACTACACTGTCCTGGCGCAGCGATTGGTAAAATAACGGGAACAAGGAGTCATCATGAAACAATACCTCGTCAAGCCCGGCACAAAAGTGAATCTCTCCAAATGGGATCCGAACGACACGGGCGACTTCAAAGGCGGCAAGGAAAAAGGTCTCGCCGAAGTGGAGAAGCTGAACGGCAAACTCGAGGAATTGCAGGAGGTACTCTATGCCGAGGGGAAGCACAAGGTACTTGTCGTTTTGCAAGCCATGGACACCGGCGGCAAGGATGGAGCGATCCGCCGTGTCTTCGACGGAGTGAACCCGCAAGGGGTCCGCGTGGAACCGTTCAAGGTCCCCACCGAGGAAGAGTTGGCGCATGATTTCCTTTGGCGCGTCCACAAAGTGGTGCCCGGCAAAGGCGAGATGGTTGTCTTCAACCGCAGTCACTACGAGGATGTGCTCGTGGTGCGCGTCCACAACATTGTCCCGCCGGCGGTCTGGAAACAGCGCTACGAGCAGATCAACGCCTTTGAGCGTCACCTTGCCGAGACCGGCACGACCATCCTGAAGTTTTACCTGCACATCGACCGCGACGAGCAAAAGGAACGCCTGCAAGCCCGCCTCGATGACCCGTCCAAGCGCTGGAAATTCCGCCTGGGCGACCTCGAGGAGCGCAAGCTCTGGCCGGAATACATGGAGGCCTACGAGGACGCCCTCAGCAAGACCAGCACCGAATACGCCCCGTGGTACATCGTCCCTGCCAACCGCAAGTGGTACCGTGACCTGGTGATCTCTTCCGTCCTGGTGGAGACCCTCAAAAAGCTGGAAATGCACTATCCTGCACCGGAAGAGAACCTCGACGGTGTGGTGGTGGAATAAGCGCTTCCGCCCCGACTTCCGGCCTGATTCGCCGCCCAGAACTATCATCCCCCCGTTAGGATTGTCACGCCAGCGGGGGGATTTCGTCACTATGGGGCAAAGTGCCTGCATGATATACTTTTGATGAAAATTCGCTCATCAGTTTCACCTTGTGACCCAATAACAACCACCCAATAGGAGCCCGCTGCATGAAAGACTTTCTCGCCATTTCCGACTATTCCTCCGCCGAGATTCAGGATTTATTGGACCTGGCCATCAAGCTGAAGGAAGAATATTTCAAGAAAGGCAACCCGCCCCTGTTCAAAGGCAAAGTGCTGGGCATGATCTTTCAGAAGCCCAGCCTGCGCACCCGCGTTTCTTTCGATATGGCCATGCGCCATTGCGGCGGTGACGCCCTCTACCTCTCCCCAAGCGAGATCGGCCTCGGCAAGCGCGAATCCATCGCCGATGTAGCCCGCGTCCTTTCCGGATACGTGCAGGCGCTGATGGCGCGCGTGTTCGATCATGAGCACGTGCTCGAGCTTGCCAAGTGGTCGAGCATTCCCGTGGTCAATGGCTTGAGCGATTACAACCACCCCTGTCAGGGCATGGCCGATGCGTTGACCATTGTTGAAAAGTTCGGCAATAACACAAAAGGTTTGAACGTCAGCTATGTTGGTGACGGCAACAACGTCACTGTTTCGCTCATGCATGTCTCTGCCCAACTCGGCTGGAACGTGACCGTTGGCACCCCCGAAGGGTACGATGTCAACCCGAAAGCGATTGCCATTGCGCAAGATATCGCGAAGAAGACCGGCAGCAAGTTGACCTTCGTCCGCGATCCG
>CAYNQA010000085.1:0-10588 GCA_964399225.1 uncultured Anaerolineaceae bacterium | reverse complement strand
CTGGACAATATTTGCATGAGGTATTCTCAAGGTTATTTTTTCGCTCAAAACCTGAAGTTCAACCAGATTGTTCATTTTCTTTCCTCTTGCTTCTTTCCTAAACCTGCTTCTTCAACCCCTCCACTAACCTCCTAAACTCGCCCACCGTCCGCTCGACAGGGGCGGCATACTAGAAGCGGGTCCAGTTTTTAACTAAAGGCGAGAAGAATGGGCCATCTACAAAGGGAGGAATTCGGCACATTATACCTCTCACTTAATTCCCCGATGTTTATCCGATTTCCCCATTACATCCGCCTGACGATAACGTGACAATACTCTCTGGCTGAAAGTCCAGCCGGGGGCATATAATCCAGCCAGAATAATCACCGCAAGCCTCGCTTGCGATTCAACCCTGGAGGTACCCCATGTTAGTCGGCGAACGAATGTCCCGCCCACCCATCACTGTCACGCCTGAATTAAGCATCCACGATGCGGAGGCGCTTTTCAAGAAGGAACACATCCGACGCGCGCCGGTCATCAAAGGCGGCAAGTTGGTTGGCATCATTTCCGAGAAAGACTTGCTCAACGCCTCGCCCTCTCCCGCCACCACGCTCAGCATCTGGGAGATGAACTATCTGCTCAGCAAACTGACCGTCGCTGAAGTGATGACCAAGGATGTCATCACCGTCAACGAAGATACACCCATCGAAGAAGCCGCGCGCATCATGGCTGATAACAAGATCGGCGGCCTGCCTGTGGTCAAGGGCACGCGCGTGGTCGGCATCATCACCGAGACCAACCTGTTCAAGATGTTCCTCGAATTGATGGGCGCCCGCGAACACGGCGTCCGCGTCACGGCGCTGATCGAAGACAAGCCCGGCATGTTGGCGAAACTCACCAAAGCCATTGCCGAAGCGGGCGGCAATTTCCTGGCCTTCGGTCAATTCGTGGGCGAAGACGTGAACACGCGCGTCGTCACATTCAAGGTCAATGGCCTCGCGAAAGACAAGGTCAAGAAAGTGATCACGGATATCGTCACCAAGATCTGGGATATCCGCGAGATGTAAGAACGTTCGGAAAAATAAGACCGGCTCAACGAGCCGGTCTTTTCGTTTTATATTTGGTTGGCGAACGCTTCATGGGTGGACGATTGGATGGGGAACGCTGCTCCGCTTTTCGACGTGCCTCTCGCGCCTCTTTCGCCTTCTCGGGATCCTTCAACTCCGCGACTTCTTCCGCTGTCAGGAAGCGCCACTCCCGGACCTTCATTCTGCCCAGCCGTAGCGATCCGATGCGTGTGCGAACGATGCGCACAACAGGCAATCCCAATTGCGCGGCGATCTCGCGGATCTGGCGCTTGCGTCCCTCACCCATGATGACTCGCAACCATGCGCCTTTACCTTGCGTCTCAGTCACGCGCACATCCGCGGGCTGGGTCTTGTAACCGTCTTCGAGGATCACACCGCGGCGCCAGGTTGCGATCTGCTCATCATCCGGTCGCTTCGCCACCAAGACACGATATTCTTTTTGATGACCATAACGCGGATGCGTCAACTTATTTGCCAGGTCACCGTCATTGGTGAGCAAAACGAGACCCTCGGATTCCAAGTCCAGACGGCCAACGGGATAGACGCGCTCGCGCACTTCGACCAGATTAATGACCGTTTCGCGGTTGTCGTCCTCCTCCGCTTCCACCGTCGATAGAACGAAGCGGGGTTTGTTCAGCGCGATGTAGGTCATCTTTTCGGGCTTGGGTAAAGCCTTCCCGTCCAGTGTGATGCGGTCTTCGGCGGGGTCGGCTTTCTGTCCCAGTTCGGCGAGTTGTCCGTTCACGCGTACGCGACCAGCAAGGATCAATTCTTCACAGGTCCGGCGCGATCCGTAGCCTGCTTGTGCCAGTATTTTTTGTAATCGTTCCTGCATTTTGGTTCCTTTTGTGTCTTCATCATACCGTATTTTGGCAAGAGTGGCAATTATCAGGCAAAAAATCCAGATTTGGGGTGATTTTCAGGTTTGATAGGATTATGACATGTCTCTTTGTGAAATGTGACACACTGCCATTAGCCGAATTTGGATTCTGTTGTATGATTAGCTTAGGATTAATAACCCAACCGTTAAAATCCAAATTACAGTCGGAGGTGCAATTAGCGAATATCACCTTACGTCAACCAAGTCGAACCCAACAAAAAGGAGAAATTGCAAAATGTCCAAGAAACTGTTCGTAATCCTCGGCGTGCTCGTCCTCGGCACCATGTTGCTCACCGCTTGCGCCGGCCCCGAAGGCCCGCAAGGTCCTGAAGGCCCGCAAGGCCCCGCCGGCCCGCAAGGTGAACCCGGCCAGATGCCCGCTGCCACGGATCTGTCCTGCACCGAATGCCACAATGACACCGCGCTTATCTCCGGGAAGAAAGCCTCCTGGGAGACCTCCGGTCACGGCGCTGGCTTGGCCTTCATTGAAGAAGGCGGCCGCAACACTTGTGCGTTCTGCCACTCTGGCGCGACGTTCAGCGAAAGTGTTGCCGCGGGCGTAACCTTTGATAAGGTTGAAGCCGGCGATGCCAACCCGACCCATCAAGACTGCCGCACCTGCCACCAGATTCACACCACCTACACCGGTGCAGACTGGGCCCTCGAGACCAACGCTGCCGTGACCCTCGTCACCAGCCAGGCCACCTTCGATGGCGGCTCCGGCAACCTGTGCGCGAACTGCCACCAGGCCCGCCGCTACATGGCCAACTTCGTCGACAAGACTGACCCCACCAAGTATGCTGCCACCGTCCGCTTCAACACGCACTACAGCGTGCAGGCTGACATGCTCCTCGGCGCCGGCGACTTCGGCGTTGAAGGCAAGCCCGGCGCTCACTACGAAATGGTGGAAAACACCTGCGTGGGTTGCCACATGGGCGAGAGTCAGGCTCACGGCTTTGAACCGCAACTCGCGGTCTGCCAGGGCTGCCACTCTGAGGCCGAAGACTTCAATGTCGATGGCTTCCTGACCGCTTTCGAAGAGAAGTATGCCGAACTCGAGGCCGCTCTCCTGGCCAAGGGCATGCTTGCCAAGGCTGATGACGGCACGATCTCCACCGTCCCCGGCACCTACGACGCGGGTCCCGCTCAGGCGCTCTTCATCTACAACCTCGTTCACGAGGATGGTAGCGAAGGCATCCACAACCCGACCTACTTCAACGCTCTCCTCGAGCATGCTCTGGAAATGCTGAAGTAATTCCGCTGTAAAGCCAGTAAAAACAGGGCTGTCGAAAGGCAGCCCTGTTACATTCAAAAACTCTACCTGCCAAAGGAGATGTGTCATGACAAGAAAAGAAGCCCTGCGGAATTTCTTTTACCCGCTGCCCGGTTCGCCCCGCTGGAAGTATATCCTGCCGCTGATCGTGATCGGGGTTGTCGTATTGATCGCCATAGGGGGAGGAACGTACGGCTGGGAATATACCAACTCACCAGAGTTCTGCGGCTCGGCTTGCCACACCATGCCTCCACAAAATGCGGTCTACGTTGAATCTCCCCACGCAAACGTGACCTGCGAGGAATGCCACATCGGCCGCACATCCTTCGTGAACCAGCTTACTCGAAAATCGCAAGGCTTGAAAGAAACGTATTATCAGATCTTCCATCTTTACGAACTGCCGATTCGCGCCAGATCGTTACGCCCGGCTGTGGACACCTGTGAAAAATGCCATCGCCCGGAGACTTTTGCGGATGACAGTCTGCGCACCATTACTCACTTCGGCAATGAGATCGATAACCCATCCACAAGCACCTATCTGGTCTTGAAGACCGGCGGCGGCTCAAAACGTGAAGGGCTGGGCTACGGAATTCACTGGCACATTGAAAACCCCGTGTACTATTACGCCAGCGATGAGCTCAATCAGACCATTCCATATGTCCGTGTGATGAATGAAGACGGCAGCTATACCGAATATGTGGATGTGGAAGCGGAATTTGATCGATCATCGATCGATGAAAGCGAACTGAAGCCGATCGATTGCATTACATGCCACAATCGCGTTACACACAACTTCGAGTATCCACAAGATTCAGTGGATGACGCCTTGTCACGCGGAACCATCAGCCCGGCCATACCAGAGATTCGCAAACGCGCAGTGGTAGTGCTGAGTGCTGAATATCAAACCCACGATATAGCATTCGAGGCCATCGACCAACTCGAAACCTATTACAAAGGCACCGACTTTTACCAAGGCAACGAGGAAGTAGTATCCGAGGCCATCGCCGAGATCAAGGCGATTTACGACCGGACCGTATTCCACGACCAGGAAGTGACCTGGACTACTCACCCGAATAACCTGGGTCACATCAACGCTCCGGGGTGCTTCCGCTGTCACGATGGCAAACATCTCAACGATCAAGATCAGGCGATTCGACTCGAGTGCAACCTATGCCACTCGATCCCTGTTGTGGCTGACCGTCAGGACTTTGTTGCCAATATCGAGATCAGCCGCGGCGTCGAACCCGAGTCGCATCTGAACGCGAACTGGATCAGCCTCCACAATCAATCCATCGACACTACATGCGCCAACTGCCACACCACCGAAGACATGGGTGGCACCAGTAACACCTCGTTCTGTTCCAACAGCGCCTGTCACGGCTCGGTGTTCTCCTATGCGGGTTTCGATGCCCCGGCTCTGCGGGAGATTCTCCAGGCGCAAATACCCACCCCTGCTCCGACAGATGAGCTCCCCCCACCGCCGCCAAATCCAACCTTCGAAAACTACATCGGAATGCTTTTTGCCGTCCGCTGTACGGAATGCCACGGCGATACCCCTTCAGCGGAGTTGAGCTTCCTCAGCTATGCCAGCGCGTTGAAGGGAAGTGAAAACGGTGCAGTGATCATCCCCGGCGATAGCGCCGGCAGCAAGCTTGTTATTCTTCAGCAAGGCGGGAAGCACTTTGGTCTCTTCTCGGCCGAAGAACTGGATGCGATCATTGCCTGGATCACAGCCGGCGCACCGGAAAAGTAGCTCGCTGTTCAAATATAAAAAGACAGCGGACGTATATACGTCCGCTGTCTTTTTATTTACTCCGCCTGACGGTGCAGGTCGTTTCGATCCGACTCTGCAAAATCTGAGAGCATGATCAATACATTCGCCACAGAATTCCCTGGGTTGCGCCATTTGTGGCGTAATCGCGCCGCAAAGATAAGGCTGTCGCCAGCTTCAAGACGATAAACCTGGTTTTCCACTTGATATTCGATCACACCGCGCAGACACAGCACAAATTCGTGTCCGGTGTGTACCATGGTATGCGGTCCGCTTCCCCCTCCGTTCTCAAGGGTGAGCATAAACGGCAGAACGCGGCCGATAAACCTTTCCCCTCCCAAGTCCTCCCACAATCCGCGCGGAAATGGAACGCGAGTGCGTTCACTGGATTTCACAAAAACACATGGCAGCCGTTCGGCAGGCTCTCCGAAGAATGCGGTAATGTCCACGCCAAGGGCATCAGCCAGCTTGTAAAGCGTGCTTACAGAGGGACTGGTTTTTCCTCGTTCGATCATGCTCAAGGCGTTGGCTGAAAGTCCGCTCTTGGTGGCCAACCCGCGCATGGAAATATTTCGTTCCTCACGCAACTGGCGCAAGCGGGAACCAACATTCACAGAGGTGGCATCTTTGGAAAACAACATAATTGAACTCCTCTAATAATTGGCTACACGTATTTCCTTATTTGTGACATCTTGCAACTCTAATTGTGACAAGGTTCACTATAAGTGTGTCCAAGCGAATGGTACGATATGACCGAAATTGTTTATATGCGATTATACACATAAAGGCAACAAATGATAACTCCAACCCTCGCACAGGAAGTATCGCAACTCGAAGCCGAACTGTGTTTTGCGCTCGCCGATCCCACGCGCATTCTCATGCTCTACGCGCTGGATGAAGGCCCGCGCAACGTGACCGAGTTGGCAACCATTCTTGGGGTAACACAGCCAACCACGTCTCGCCACCTGAAAGTTTTACGAGAGCGCGGATTGGTCAAGCCGGAACGCCACGGAGTGGTGATCGAATACTCGCTGAACGATCGCCGCATCATTCAAGCATTGGATATGCTGCGCTCTGTGTTACGCGACCGCCTTGTGGCGCGCGCTAACCTCATGGAAGTAATCAATCTCGAATAGGAGAATGCAATGAAGAGACCTCGTTCGCTTTGGATCGTGGGACTGGGCGCCATTTTTCTGGTCATCCTTGTCCCGCTGATTGCTTTCTGGCCGAAGAACGCCGAAGCAAAAGAGGATCCGTGGGCCAACGTCCCCACCCACCCCTCCCATGTGGACCATAAAGACATCGTGACGGGTGAATTCGCCACGGGTCAAGATGTGACGCGAGCCTGCCTCGAATGTCACGAAGAGGCTGGTGAGGATTTCATCCACACAACCCACTTCACGTGGGAAAGCGTACCCTTTGATGTGCCCTGGCGCGACGAACCGGTTACGATCGGTAAGGCAAACCAGATCAACAACTTCTGCATCGGCTCGCAAGGCAACGAAAAGAAGTGTATGTCATGCCATGCAGGGTACGGTTGGTCCGATGAGAATTACGATTTCAGCAACCCCGAAAATGCGGACTGTCTCGCCTGCCATGCAGATACATCCACGTATGCAAAGGGTGAATATGGCAACCCAGCTCCTGGAATCAACCTGCTCGCAGCAGCGCAATCTGTCCGCGCGCCAACGCGTGACAACTGCGGAAAATGCCACTTCGACGGCGGCGGCGGGAATGGAGTGAAGCACGGCGACCTGGACGAAAGCCTGTACTTCCCCTCCGAAAACCTGGATGTGCACATGGGCGGTCTTAACTTCCTGTGCACTGACTGCCATGTGACTGAAGATCACGTGGTGAAAGGCCGCATGCTTGCGGACAACTACACCATCAACCCCGATGAGCAGGTGGCCTGTACTGATTGCCACAGCGAACAACCGCACCCGGATGAGCGCCTCAACCTTCACACTGACGCAGTCGCCTGCCAGACTTGCCACATCCCGAACATTGCCCTAAAGGATCCCACAAAGGTATCCTGGGATTGGTCCACGGCTGGTGAAGACCGCGGTGACGATCACTTCACGTATCTGAAGATCAAAGGGTCGTTCGTGTACGAGCGTAATTACACTCCGGTCTATCTATGGTTCAATGGAAATAGCGAGTACCGCTATCTGCTCGGCGACCCGATCGACCCAAGCAAACCGACCTACATCAACAAACCTGCTGGAGATATCAACGACGTGACGGCGAAGATCTTCCCATTCAAGTTGCACGTTGCCAAGCAGCCATACGACACGATCAACAATATCCTGCTGCAACCGCGAACAGCCGGCGAGGGAGGCTTCTGGACAACATTCGACTGGTTGACCGCGTTGACTCTCGGCGCACAGGATACTGGCCTGGACTTCTCCGGACAATACGGCTTCACCGAAACCTGGATGTACTGGCCGACCACACACATGGTCCAGCCCAAGGAAAATGCCATGCAGTGTGATGCCTGTCACTCCGACAATGGCCGCCTCGACTGGACAGCTCTTGGTTACCCCGGCGATCCAATGGAATGGGGCGGGCGCTAACCCGAGAAGAACATCATGAAAACATCCATCAAGCTCCTCATCTCTGGACTATTGATCTTCGCGCTGGCGATCGGGATCAACGCTGCACTCGCAAAAAGTGACAACAGCGTTGCGACGACTGCATCGCCGATCCATCCCACATTCGCGATGCTCGATGCGAACGGTGTAAATGTACTCGAAAGCGGACAGGCCGCATCCACGATGCTGACCTGCGGGCAGTGCCATGATACCGAGTTCATTGTCTCGCATGCCTATCACGCAGACCTTGGCTTGAGCGATTACAACGTCAGCGACGAAACGTGGAATACATCGAACGGTCTCTTCGGCAAGTTCGACCCGATCAGCTACCGTTATCTCTCCCCCGCTGGCGATGAACGCATGGACCTGACCACTCCCGATTGGCTCATGACCTACGGCTGGCGTGTGCCCGGCGGCGGCCCGGCGGCCAACGCCCGCGACGGGCAGCCCCTCACCAGTCTCAGCCCGGAGGCGAACAACCCGGAGGCCAGCACCTACAATGCAGAGACTGGCATGTTTGAAGCCTGGGACTGGAATCAATCCGGCGTTATCGAAATGAACTGCTTCCTCTGCCACATGGAAACGCCCAACAACGACATGCGCGTGGACGCAATCACCTCAGGTAATTTTGCCTGGGCAAACTCTGCCACGCTGTATGGCACAGGCATCATTAAGCGTTCAAGCCTCGGCATTAATGGCTTTGCGTGGAATACGGAAGCCTTCGATGCGAACGGTGAGTTGAAAGCCGAGTATGTGAAGTTACAAGATCCCACCAACGCAAATTGCGCAGCCTGTCACGGAGAGATCCACGAAGACCCGATCGCGCCCCTGCAACTCGATGCGTGTGATACAACTCAAACGCAGACCGCAACGACAGGCCAGGTGATCTCTTCGCAGAAAATTTCCGAGTCGGGGATCAACCTGAGCGGCAAGGCTGGATATGTTTTCGCGTGGGATATTCACGCCGAACGCGCGCTCATGTGCACCGACTGCCATTACTCGTTGAACAACCCTGCGCATGCGCTGGACGAGAAAGCTGCCAACCCTCTGCACCTCACCTACGATCCGCGTAAACTGGATATCGGTGAATATCTGCAGAAACCAAATCACAATTTCGCGCGCGGCGATAGCGCACAATTCACTGTTTCGCCCGAATCGCGCAGCACCATGCGCCGCTGTGAGTCTTGTCATGACACGGCTCAGGCACATGCCGGCTTCCTGCCATACAATGACCGCCACATGCAAGTGGTGGCATGCGAAACCTGCCACGTTCCACAAATGTACGCGCCGGCCATCCGCAGCGTGGACTGGACCGCCATCAACACCGACGGTTCCGCCCTGCTGGGGTGCCGCGGCATCGAAGGCGATGACACTGTCACTGATCTGGTGACTGGCTACCAGCCCGTGCTGATGCAGCGCACCGATGTGGACGGAAACACTCTGCTCACGCCCTACAATCTCGTGACTTCGTTCTTCTGGGTCTACGAAGATGCGAATGGCAGCCTGCGCCCGGTTCGCAAAGCGGACCTTGAAGCGGCCTACCTCGTGGATGGAGGATACGCCCCCGACATCCTGGCCGCTTTCGACAAGGACAGCAACGGCCAGTTGAGCGAAAGCGAACTCGAACTCAACACCACAGAAAAACAGGACCTTGTAGCAGGCAAACTCGAAGCCCTCGGCCTCAAGAACGTCCGCATCTACGGACAGGTGCAACCTTATTCGATCAACCACAACGTGGTGAGCGGTGAATACGCCACGAGCGAATGTGCCACCTGCCATAACGAAGACTCGCGCATCAATGCCCCCATCGCCCTGACCGGCTCCGGCCCGAGCGGCGTGACGCCTCAATTTGTCGCCGATACGAATGTCGCGGCAAGTGGCGAGATCATCAACGTGGATGGCACATTGATGTACCAACCCGCCAGTGAAAACGATGGCATTTATGTCTTCGGTCACAACCGCATTGGCTGGATCGACTGGTTTGGCGCGTTGGCCTTCCTTGGCACGCTGATTGGCGTGGCGGGGCATGGAACCATGCGCTACGTCGCAGCCCGCAAGATGGTCAAGCATGAAGCGGCGGTGAAACCGGTCTACATGTACGATGTCTACGAGCGTTTCTGGCACTGGCTGCAGACCATCGGCATCGTCACGCTCCTGCTGACCGGCCTCATCATCCACCGACCCGATCTCTTCGGCGCATTCTCCTTCCGCAACATGGTGACGGTCCACAATGTGCTGGCTGCCCTGCTTGCGATCAACGCTGTGCTCTCATTGTTCTGGCATCTTGTGAGCGGTGAGATCCGCCAGTACATTCCACACCCGCGCGGTTTCGTTGACGACGCCATCTCGCAGGCACTCTACTACATCAAGGGCATCTTCAAGCGCGAACCGCACCCCTTTGCGAAAACGAAAGACCGCAAACTGAATCCGCTTCAACAGGTGACCTACTTCGGCCTGCTCAACGTCCTGCTCCCGCTTCAAGGCCTGACGGGCATCCTGATGTGGCTGGTGCAAAAGTTCCCCGCCATTCAGACCTCACTCGGCGGTTTACCCTTCCTCGCCCCCTTCCACACATTGACGGCCTGGCTGTTCGCCGCCTTCATCGTCGGCCACGTGTACTTGACCACCACCGCCGGTCCCAAGCCGCTGGATGGTATTCAAGCCATGATCACCGGCTGGGAAGACATGGAAGTTCACGAAAGCAGTGATCGGTAATCAGTGATCAGTTTTCAGTTGCCTCGCCGAAAGACATGCAGGCGAGGCAACTGAAGGAGACAAATATGACAACTGCAACTCCTGCAAAGAAATCGATCTTCAAGCGCCCGACGAAAGATTATGTCCATCCGTACTTTGGCGGCATGGTGTTGGGCATCGTACTCTTCCTCGCTCTCTTCCTGACGGGGAACGGGCTCGGCTCCTCCGGCGCTACCAGCCGCATCGTCACCGCCGCCACGGACCTGGTCGCGCCCGAGCACGTGGACCGCACTCCCTACCTGCTCACACTGG
>CAYNQA010000084.1:0-10629 GCA_964399225.1 uncultured Anaerolineaceae bacterium | reverse complement strand
CAGGTTTTGCATTTTTACAAGTAAGCCGTGCTAGATCGCCCGTTGTATCTTTTGGTAACGTGTGACGCCGCTGCCATCACGGACGCCCAGCGGCGGGCCGGGATTAAAGGCCACCACGATCTGTGCGCCAACGGGGAACTCGGTCAATTCATCGAGAGGGCGGGCGGTTTCATCCTCGCGCATGGTCACGTCGGCGAGTTTGAGCCCGCTCACAAATTGGCCTGAGGCGTCGTACGCGTCGAGCACAGTGGAGATGACGGGGAACCCGGTCACGTCGGGGACGCCGATCTCCACGTAGGCCGTGCCCTCCGCACCGGCTGGCGCAGCAGGCTGGAGCAGGAGCGCAGCCAGCAGGGCGAGGAGAATCAGAAAAGCAGAAACACGCGGAAGGGGATTCCGCGCGCTTCTGCTTTTGATCTTTGTGAGGAGGGTACTAGGCATTTGGCTCGGCTGGAACGGCCGGGGGTTCGGGGGTGGCCGTAAGCCGATTATACGTCAATGTCCATGCGGCGCCGTAGAAGGTGTAGTACACGCCGTTGATGAGGATTGCTACCGGCAGGAAGACCGCGATGCAGATACCCGCGATGAGCCAGGTGTTGGCGCTGGGCAGGTCTCCGACAGATACGCCGATGGCGACGGGTACGATAGCGGCAATGAGCGGGATGGCGATGACCAGCCCAATCACAAAGGAGATGATGAACAGGATCAAGCCCATTACGATCATTGCGCCGAGGTTGTTGCGCAGAATCTCCCAGCCGCGTTTGAAAGCATCCAGCATGCCGAGGTTTTCCTTGACGATGGCTACGTTGGCCATTTCAAGGATCAAGTTGACGGCGATGGCGACCGGTATCAGCAGGCAGATCAGCGGCAGAATGCAAAGGAATCCGACGCCCGCGCTCAAGACACCGAATGCCACCAGCGGCAGGATCAGAATGAGGACGGCCAGCCCGATTAGGAACGACAGGCCGAACACGCGCCAGAAGTACGGCATGGAACCGCTGAAGAGTTCACCGAATACAAGGGTCTCAGCGCCCGCTTCGGTTTGGAGCGTGCCGCGGATCAAACCGATGCGTCCGATCGATCCAAGGAAGATCGAGATCAGAGTCAGGATGATAATCGCCAGGATCGCAACTGCCACGATCCACCAGTTTTCATTTATCCATTGTCCGATCTCATTGAAGATGCGTTCCATGGCAAGCGAATCGTACTGCCCGGAACCATCTCCTCCTCCACCGCCGCCTCCACCGCTGCCGCCGCCCCCGCGTGAGCAGGCCGAAAAGATGCCAAAGATCCACAGCACTTTGTATTTCCAGGTGATCTTCCACGCCTTGCTGATAACTTCACCGAAATCGAATTTCATTTTGACTCCTGCGATTCAATCGCTTTCAAGAACTCCTGGCGCGCTTGCGAGTCGCGTGTCAGGCGGCGATACAACACCACGAACGCCGAGCGCGTGTACGTGGTGGCGAAGCCCATAAAGATCACGTAGACCGGCATGAACGCCAGCATGCACAGCCCGGAGAGCATGAGCATGTTCGGGTCTGGCGTCGATTCCATCATGGCGCCTCCCATGACGATGAACCACATCGGAGCCATCAATGGAATAAGCATGAACCCGGCCACCATCGAGCGCACAACATAGATCACCACGCCCACGATCAGGTACTTCCAGATATTGCTGGTGATCAGGTCCCACGCGCGGCTGATGGAATCGGTCGCGCCCAGATCGTCGGCCACGATGCCCGATTGAGTTTGCTCCGTGCCCACCCAAACCACGAACATGATCGGGTAGAGCAGGAGTTGCGTGAAGATGGAACCGATCCCAAATGTGATCATGCTTACAACCGCCGAGCAGGCAGTGAATGCAACGAAGACAATCGTCACCAGCAGGCCGATCAGCAGGCTGGCACCGAGGATCGCGCCCACATAGCGCAGGCTGGCACGGAATAATGCAAAGAAGCCCGGAAGTTCCTCGCCCTGTTCGGCGCGCACCACGCCCAGCGTCAACGCGGAGGTGCTAAAGAGATAAAGGATCAGCGCCAGAACAATGAGGGCAAGGCTGCCGGCCAAAAAAAGCCCCTCAATGCCCGGCCATTGCATCAACTCACGCAGGGGGCCGGGCAGGGATGGATCTGGATACAGGCTCATTGGGAAAAAGATCAGGAACAGTGGGAAATACAAAACCCATAATAGAAATGGGATGATCGCATATCCCCATAGTTTCTTATTGTGCCAGGTGATCTTCCAGGCACGAGTCAAAATATCACCAAGATCGAACTGCATTGTTATTCCTCGCTTTGAAGTACGTCACTCCCATTCGATCGTTGCGGGCGGTTTGCTCGTAATATCATACACCACGCGATTGATCCCGTCTACTTCATTTACGATACGATTTGCCACCTTTGCCAGCAGGTCGTGCGGCAGGCGCGCCCAATCGGCGGTCATGAAATCCTCGGTCGTCACCGCGCGGATGGCGGCCGCCTCCTGGTACGTGCGCTGGTCGCCCATCACGCCCACCGAGCGGACCGGGAGCAACACCACGAACGCCTGCGATGTCTCGGCGTGTTTTCCCAAAAATCCCGCATTGGACAATTCCTCGATCAGGATCGCATCCGCCGCCCGCAAACGGGACGCTCGCTCCGGCGTCACCTCCCCGAGACAGCGCACGGTCAAGCCCGGACCCGGGAACGGCTGCCGCCAAACCAGCGCTTCCGGCAATCCCAGCGCTTCGCCCACCTTGCGGACCTCGTCCTTGAACAGGTAGCGCAGCGGCTCGACTAACTCGAACTGCATATCCTTCGGCAGTCCGCCCACATTGTGATGCGACTTGATCTTCTGTGCCTTGTCCCGGTCCGGCGCGGACGACTCGACCACGTCCGGGTAGATCGTGCCTTGCACCAAAAACTTCGGCTGGCCCACCTGCCTGGCTTGTTGTTCGAAGATGCGTATGAACTTCTCGCCGACGATCTTGCGCTTCTTCTCCGGGTCAGTCTCGCCTTTGAGCGCGGAAAAATATTCATCTGCGGCTTCAACAGCGATCAATTCGGCGTGCAGATTTTCGCGGAACGCGTCTGCGACTTGCGCGCCCTCGTTCTTGCGCAGGAGGCCGGTGTCCACGAACACACAGACCAACTGGTCGCCAATGGCCTTGTGCACCAACGCCGCCGCCACCGAGGAGTCGACTCCGCCCGAAACTGCCGCCAGCACGCGTTCCGTCCCAACCTGCGCGCGGATTCGTTTGACGGCTTCGTCAATGATCGAGTCAGGCGTCCACTCGGGTTTGACGCCGCAAATATCGGTCGCAAAATGTTTGAGTAGTTCCTGTCCGTTCGGGGTGTGATGCACCTCGGGGTGGAACTGCACGCCGAAATATTTGCGAGTGAAGTCGCCCATCGCCGCGAAGGGACTGTTTCCCGACTTCGCCAGCGCCACGAAGCCCGGCGGCATCTTGGTGATGCGGTCGCCGTGCGACATCCATACTTTGGACAAGGTATCCAGCATCGTGCCGGGCACAAGTGCCTGAATTTCCGCGGGACCGTATTCGCGATGCGCGGACGGATCCACCTGTCCGCCCAAGGCGTGGGTGAGTGCCTGCATCCCGTAGCAAATGCCGAGGATGGGCAGTCCGCTTTCGAGGATGAATTTCTGGATGTAGGGCGCGCCTTCTTCGTACACCGAGCGCGGTCCGCCCGAGAGGATGAATCCCTTCGGCTGGATGGACAGAATCTTTTCCTGCGGCGCGTCCCACGGGAACAACTCACAGTAAACCTGCGCCTCGCGCACGCGGCGCGCGATGATCTGGGCGTACTGGGAACCGAAGTCGAGAATGGCGATGGATTGTGTCATGAAATAATCCTGGTCAAAAGTCGAAGGTCAAAGGTCTCTTGTCTTTTCAGACTTTCGACTTTTGACCTTCGACCCCTGATATGAGATGAAAATGCAACTGAGGAAAATCCTGAAACTCCCCGCCGTTGACGATGAGTCGGTAGGCGGGGAGTTTGAATTCATTCACAAGATGTTGAACGGTGGAGTATAGATCAGCAAGAAACGCGGTGTCATTGGGGTCAAGTTCAGTGAGCGACGCGATAGACTTCTTTGGCACGATCAATACATGCAAAGGATAGGTTGGCTTTGGATGATAAAACGCCATCAACGTCTCCGTCTCGCGCAGGCGTTTGACAGGAATTGCAAAACTCATGTGGGCAAACATCCATCCAATGATAACGTGAACCAGTGGTGTCTTTGCGAATTTCCTAAACCAACCGGCCACTGAAAACTGATGACTGATCACTGTTCACTGATTACTGGCCACTAATCCCGAAATTCAAATTTGCCATCTTCCATCGACGTGATGCACGCCAGCGACTCGACCGGCACTCCCAAGGGTTCGAGCGCGGCACGCCCGCCTTCGAAGAGTTTCTCGATCAGCGCGCCGATGCCCACCACGCGCGACCCCGATGCTTCGGCCAGACGCACGAGACCAAGGATGGTCGCACCGGAGGCGAGGAAGTCGTCTATGATCAGCACCTTTTCATCGTTGGCCAGATACTCCGGCGAAACGATCAACTCCACCATGCGACCCTTCGTGTGCGAGGGGGCAAGGGTCAGGTAAACCTGATCGGGCATCGTAATGGGTTTGTGCTTGCGCGCGTAGACCACCGGCAGGCCGAGATGAATAGCCGTGGTCAAGGCCGGGGCGATGCCGGAGATCTCGGCTGTGAGGATCTTTGTCGCCCCAACCTTGGCGAAGCGCCGCGCAAATTCCTTGCCGCAGGCGTCCATAAGCAGGGGATCGACCTGATGATTGACAAAGCTGTCCACTTTGAGAATGCCGCCCCCGAGAATTTTTCCATCCCGCAAAATGCGTTCCTTGAGTTCTTTCATACATCTCTCCTCGTCCAGACAAATTTTTCAGCCATTGTACAACCTCACGCCGGAACGTGCCAGCCCCATGCTCCCACCCTGCCTGCCTCAAATGTGGCGAACTTCAGCTGCGTTTTGGGGAGGTGCCTGCCGAAGGTCTCCGTCAGGAGGCCAGGCAAGCGGATAGGGCCGGGTGTGTTAGAATTTTCTCCCATGCCAACTCAACCCACCCTCGTCCTTGCATCCAATTCCCCGCGCCGAAGGGACCTGATCGCCCTCGGGGACTGGGAGTTCCAGGTCATTGTTGCGGATGTGGACGAGAGCGTGCTGGGGAACGAATCCCCGCGCGAGTACGTTCTGCGACTGGCGGAACTCAAGGCCCGTACCTCCGCCTCGCGCGCGGACGCGGATCGGATCGTCCTCGCGGCGGATACGACCGTGGTGGCCGACTCCTCGATTTTGGGCAAACCCGCCGACCCGTCGGAAGCGAAGCGGATGTTGAGTCAATTGCGCGGACGCACGCACCAGGTCTACACCGGCATCGCCGCGCTGCGCGTCCGCGATGGAGTCATCCGCACCGACGTCTGCGTGACCGATGTGCCGATGCGTGATTATTCGGATGCGGAGATCGAAGCCTACGTAGCGACCGGCGACCCGCTCGACAAGGCCGGGGCGTACGCCATCCAGCATCCGAGCTTTCAGCCTGTCGCTTCGATGCGCGGATGTTATGCCAGCGTGATGGGCTTGCCGATGTGCCACGTGACGCGCATGTTGACCGCGCTGGGCCTGCCGCCGCGCGCCGATGTGCCCGCGAATTGTCAGTCGTTCTTGAAGTATGAATGTCCGGTCTTTGCCGCTATTTTGAAAGGAACCGAATGAAATTTCTTCGCTGGTTGAATCTATCCCTCATCTTAATTCTGGTTGCCGGTTGCGCCGGCAATGGCACCGCAGTTCCGCCCCTCTTTTCGGATCCCACTCCAACGTCCAACCTGCCCACACCATTCGTTGCCGTAACGCGCGCCGCCGACGCCACCCCCACCGTGCGCGCATTTCTCGAGGCGTTGAAGGGCAATGATTTTGCTTCGATGTACACCCTGATCGATGCCGCCAGTCAGGCTGCCATCACGCAGGATGATTTTGTTACGAAATACCGCGAGACGCTCAATACGATGAGCGCGGTGAGCGTGGACTATCAAGTGAGCACGGCTGCGCTCAGCCCAAGCTCGGCGCAAGTTCCTTTCAATATTACCTACACATCCACATTGGCCGGGGCGATCTCACGCGATTTCACTGCCTACCTTCATCTTGAAAATGGACAGTGGCGCATCCAATGGGATGCGGGCTTGATATTGCCGGAGTTGGCCGGCGGCAACCGTCTTGCGCTGGACTGCAAAGCACCCGCGCGCGGCGACATCTATGATATCAACGGTGCGCCGTTGGTGACCACCACCGAGGCCGTTGCGCTCGGCGTGGATACGGGTCTGGTCAATTTCCAGAATCTCTCCGGGTTGACCAACGAACTCTGGCGCGTGACCGGCGTCAGCCCGAAATACATTCAAGACCAGATCCTGGGCGCCGGCACGGGGTGGTACATCGGTGTGGGCACCACTTCGACAGAAGAAGGCATCGCGCTCATCAACACCGGTTACAGCGGTTTGGTGACCAGCCCCTACACCTCGCGTTACTATGCCAACAGCGGCGCCGGGTCCGCGGTGCTGGGATACACCCTCAGCATCTCACCGGATAACATCGACGCCTACAAACGTCGCGGGTATTGCGGCAACGAGCGTGTTGGCTCATCGGGCGTGGAGAAGACCGAGGAAGCGCTGCTCTCCGGTCAGCATGGCGGAAAACTTTACATTGTGGATGCGCAGGGACAGATCGTGAGCCAGCTGGCGCAGGTTGAGGCGGTTGAAGCCAGCGACGTTTATTTGACCCTCGATAAGGAATTGCAGAATTACGCCGACCGCGCGCTTAGCGGATTCCGCGGCGCGATCGTGGTGATGGAGCGTGATACCGGCCGCGTGCTGGCCATGGCCTCCTCGCCGGGCTTCGATTCGAACCTGTTCGATCCGGGGAACGTGAATAACAGCTACATGCTGGGTGACCTGCTCAACGACTCCAGCACCCCATTGCTCAACCGTGCTACGCAGGGAGAGTATCCGCTCGGGTCGGTCTTCAAGGTCATCACGTTCTCGGCCGGACTGGAAAGCGGACTCTACCTCCCCGAAACCACCTACGACTGTCAATACGAATTCACAGAGCTCGCCGACCGCACCCTCTACGACTGGACGTATGAGCACTGCCAGCTCCGCCTGCAAAGCGGACGCGAGTGCAACTCCACCGACAGCCGTCCTTCCGGGTTGCTCACCCTGCAGGAAGGCCTGATGCGCTCCTGCAACCCGTACTTCTATCACATCGGCCTCGACCTGTTCCGCAACAATCGCGGCAGCGACATTGCCAACATGGCGCGCGCCTTTGGCCTTGGTTCGCCGACCGGCATCGAAAT
The DNA here is from genome assembly GCA_964399225.1 of uncultured Anaerolineaceae bacterium. GTDB lineage: Bacteria > Chloroflexota > Anaerolineae > Anaerolineales > Villigracilaceae > Denitrolinea. The sequence goes on along the minus strand of CAYNQA010000084.1, from coordinate 3,257 downwards.
CGATGAGGAGTCCGGTCAGATCCTGGACGCCACCGACGAGATCGCCGCCACCAACCAATCCATCGGCCAGGGCGACGTGTTGGTCACGCCCTTGCAGGTGGCGCGTTTCATGGCCGCCATCGGCAATGGCGGCACGCTCTACCGTCCGCAGATCGTGGAGAAGATCATCGGTCCTGATGGAAGCGTGAGCGAGCAATTCGCGCCGGAGGCGGTGGGACAATTGCCCATTCAGCCGTTCCGCCTGGAGGCGTTGCAAGAGTCGCTGAAGATGGTCATCAAGAGTCCGCGCGGCACGGCCAACTTCCGCATTGGCAGTATGACCATTCCGGTGGCGGGCAAGACCGGCACCGCCCAGAGCGGCATCGGCACCCTGCCTCACGCATGGTTCTCGGGTTACACCTACTTTAACGAAGAAGACGCCAAAAAGAAGAACATCGCCATTGCGGTGATCATCGAAAACGAAGGCGAAGGTTCCGACTATGCCGCGCCGATCTTCCGTTACATCGTGGAAGCCTACGTGTACGGCAGTCCGCAAAACACCTTTGTTTGGTTCGGCCCGATCGGCGGCCCTGACCTGTACACGCCCACACCATTCGGCGGCATCCCCACCAAGACGCCGAAGCCGAAATAGATACCCATTGTCATTGCGAGCCTTCGGCAAGCAATCCCCTCGCGATCGTGAAGATTGCTTCGAGCCACTTCTTGAGAGCACCGCTCTCGCAATGACATAATAGGCTGACTGGAAAACATTGACTGACATCCCTCTCTCTGGCTTGATCGTCCGCGCCCAATCTGGTTTCTTCACTGTGGAGACCGGGTCGGGCGCGGTCGTTTGCCAACTCCGCGGACGCCTCAAGCAGGGACGCCGCGAGGGCGACCTCGTCGCGGTCGGTGACCGTGTCCGCATCACCGTTCTGCCGGATGGCTCCGGGGTGATCGAAGATGTCGAACCGCGAGTCCGTGCCATCGTCCGGCTGGACCCGAGACCGCAGGGCGTGTATCAACAGATATTGCTGGCCAATGTCGACCAGGCGGTGTTCGTCTTCGCATGCGCGCATCCGAATCCGAAACTGCGCATGCTCGACCGATTTCTGGTGGTGGCCGAAAAGCAACGCATCCCTCCGCTCATCGTTGCCAACAAGATCGATACTGTGGATGACCCGCAGGCGATCTTCGGATTGTACGAGTCGATCGGCTATCGCGTGATCTATTCCTCCACCAAGACCGGCGTGGGCGTGGACGAGATCCGCTCCGCGCTGGTCGGAAAGCTCAGCGCACTGGCCGGGCCGAGCGGCGTGGGCAAGTCGAGCCTGCTCAATGTGATCCAGCCCGGGTTGGACCTGGATGCGCGTGAGATCAGCACGGCCATGAACAAGGGCAAGCACACCACCGTGGTGCGTCACCTGATCCCGGTGGTGGGCGGCGGTTATGTGGCCGACACGCCCGGTTGGAAGAGCCTTGCGCTCTGGGATACCGAGCCCGAGGAAATGGATGCCTACTTCCGCGAGATCGCACCGCTCGTCGCCGATTGCCAATTCAGCGACTGCACGCATACGCATGAACCCGGTTGCGCCGTGCAGTCCGCGCTCAAGGCCGGAAAGATCCATGCCGAACGATATGATTCGTATTTGCGATTGAGGGCGGGGCAAGAATAGCCATTTACGATTTGCGATTTACGATTTACGATTGAGCGATACTGTTTACTGACAACTGATCACTGATAACTGATGACTGTCAACTGGAATCTCCTCGGCCACGAATGGGCGGTGGACATGCTCCGCCGTCATGTTGCCACGGGTGAAACGCGTCACGCCTACCTCTTTGCGGGTCCGCCCGGGGTGGGGCGACGTTCCCTCGCCCTGGCCTTTGCGCGCGCCTTGAACTGTGCCAACCCTCCCGCGCCCGGAGATTTTTGCGGCGAGTGCCGCAACTGCAAGCACATTGGTGCCATGCAGCACCCGGACCTTGCCGTGGTTCAAGCCGATCACGAGGGCGGCATCCTGAAAGTGGATCAGGTGCGCGAGATGAAGCGCACGGTATCGCTCAAGCCGTACCAATCCAACTTCCGCATTGCGCTCTTTCTGCGATTCCACGAAGCCAATGACAATGCCTCGAATGCCCTGCTCAAGACCCTCGAGGAAGCGCCCGATTACGCCATTCTTCTGTTGACTGCCAACAGCCCCGAGTCACTTTTGCCGACCATTGTCTCGCGTTGCGAGGTGCTGCGACTGCGGCCGTTGAAGATCGAAGAAGTGCAAAGCGGATTAGAGAGTAGGGGAGTAGAGAATAACCTCGCGCGGACCATAGCCCATGTCAGCGGCGGGAGGCCGGGGTATGCGAACCGGCTGGTCGAGGACAAATCTGCGTTGGAGTTCCGCTCTACGCGGCTGGACGATCTGCAGCGGATGCTCTCCGCTTCGCGCGTGGATAAATTTTCCTACGCCGAGAAACTCGCGAAAGAAAAAGACGTGATGCGGCAGGCACTCCTGCTCTGGCTTTCCCTCTGGCGGGATGTGTTGCTGCGCGCGGCAAAGTCAGAGACGCCGCTCTCCAACGTGGACCGTGCCGAGTGGATCGAGACCTTGGCCGCGAAGTTGACGGTAGCGGAGGCCCGCAAGGTGGTGTCCGCTCACGAGTCCGCGCTGCGGCGGATGGAGCGCAATGTCAACGCGCGCTTGCTGGTGGAAGTATTGTTGTTGGATCTGCCGAAGTAAGATACTCCGTCATTGCGAGGAGGGCGACAGCCCGACGAAGCAATCTCCAACTTAGCAGGAGATTGCTTCGTCGCTCACTCCGTTCGCTCCTCGCAATGACAACAAACAATCTGGAGACTTCATGAAAATTGCGATCATCGGTGCGGGATATGGCGGCATGGCGGCTGCGTTCGACCTGCGCAAGGCCGGTCACGAGGTGACCATCTTCGAGTCTGCCGATTATGCGGGCGGGCTGGCGAGTGGATTCAAGGAGCCGCATTGGAAGTGGTCGGTGGAGAAGTTTTACCATCACTGGTTTCAAAGCGACGCCTCGATGATGGGCTTGATCCGCGAGTTGGGCTTCGAAGACCGCGTGCTCTTCCCCCGTCCGCTGACCGTGATGTATTTCGACGGAAAATTTTATCCATTCGACTCGATCCTCAAGATGGCGCTCTTCCCCGGTCTTGGTTGGGGTTTGGATAAGATCCGCTTTGGATTCGTCGGATTGTTCCTGCGCCTCACCAACAACTGGCGCGCGCTGGAGAAGGTCACCACCGATGCGTG
>CAYNQA010000083.1:0-10635 GCA_964399225.1 uncultured Anaerolineaceae bacterium | reverse complement strand
CGGTAACCAACGCGGACTTTTTCCTTCAACACGTCCGGGCTGGAGGCGGCGATGGCTTCAGGGGTGGGGAAGGCGCGGTTAGTTTGGGTAGTTGAGGAGCGAGCGTTCGTTGCAAGCGTATCGAGATTACCTGTTAGCGGTTCGCCAAATTGCTCGATCAAGTTCAACGTCATGCGTTTGGTCGCGCCCCAGAGCGTGTTTGTGGTCAGGATGGTTTTGATGACATCCTCGAACAGGGTCGGCGAGCGGAGCAAACGTCCGCGGGCGAGGCTTGCTGCGCGGCGTAGTTTCGGCTCCTTGCGCGCAACTTTATAAAAGGCGGAGAAGTCTGCGTCGAGGGCGAACATCCACGCGGCTTTTTGCTTCGCCTCGGTCTGCTCGGGTTTGGTCAGCGAGGGCGTTTCGAGCGTGATGCCGGTCGCGGCTTCAGAGATTCGATATTCGATAATTCGACCGCTGGAGAGGCGATCAATGTAGGTGAATGTGGCAGTGGCTTCTTCATATCCGTACGGGGCGAGCTGCACCCATCCGTGTGATTGGATGACCGAACGAAAATTGAACGGCGGACGGGCGGCGAGGTTGAATTTCATTTCGCCTCCGGCAATACGGCGATCTTCACAAGGCGCGGTTTGGCGATGCGGATGAAGTCTGCGCATTGCATGAAGATCGAACGGTCGAGTCTCCCCGCATTGAAGACCACTTCTTCGTTCTCTTGAATTAACGGATCGGCCAACACTTCGAGTTGATCGTTGAACGAGAACGGCGGGATGGAGCCGGTCACACAGCCGGACAATTCCTCGGCCTTCTCGCGCGGCGCAAACGCGGACTGGCTCCCGCCGTAGAGGTCGCGGATGGCGCCCAGGTCTACGCGGCAGTGCCCAGGGACATTGGCCAGCACGTAGCGGGCCTCTTTCTTCCCGAAGCGGATCATCACCACAATGGATTTGATCGCCTGCTCCACGCGATTGCCGCGGATGCGGGCGATCAGGTCCGTGCGGCCTTCGGCTTCATGTTCCATCACGCGGAAGTCCGCGCGTTCACGGATGAGCAGATCCTTGAGTTGTTCGTGAATGGAGAGAGTTTCTGGCATGGGTGATAAGAAGTTAATCCAGACTATCGCCTCGGCGCCACGAGCGGACCATGAAAAAGTTGGTCACCAGTGCGGCGATCAGCATGGAAGGAATGATGATGATCGGGAACAACCAGCGTTCACTCCACTTGTCGATCTGCGCAGATTGCGGATCTGCGGGATCGTACAACACAGGGACACGCTCGCCAAGTTCATACGCCGGTGGATAAGAAGCCGTGTTTCCTTCGATGGAATAAACCTGTCCATTCGCATTGAACTCCACAACTGGGACGTACGTACAGCACCCGCCTTCGCTGTCGCTTTGCTCGTTCAAATAGACGACAGTTCCGGTGGCGGTTTCGCCGTTGGTCTGCAATTTCCAATTTGTAAAACCTGCGTACACTCCCCACAGGCAGAAGCCAATGAAGAGCAGGTTGATCACGACTGCGGTGCATCCGATCTGCACACGATTTACACCTTTGGAAACATTGTCGAGCGTTCGATCGATCTTGGACATGCGACACCTCTAAAGTTAGGATGAGTTACGATCGCGGATACATATCATAGTTGCTTGCATGATCGCGCAAAGAGTCTCTTGTTGTTTCTCGATGGAAAATAATTTCCCCTCGCAGACGGTGAGCGTGCGTCCATGCTTGATCACCTGTCCCTGCGCCCGGAAGCGGTCACCGCGGGCGGGGGAGAGCAGGTTCACTTTGAATTCCACCGAGAGCACGCGCGAGTCCGCGGGCATGAGCGAGAAGGCCGCGTAGCCGCAGGCCGAGTCCATCAGCGTGGTCACAACGCCCGCGTGCAGGAATCCGTCCTGCTGGGTGAAGCGCGAGTCGAACGGCGCGAGCAAATGCACTTCGCCCGGGCGGATGAGTCCGATGCTCCCGCCGAGAGTCGTCAGCATGCCCTGCTTCGCAAAATTGGCGCGTACGCGCGCTTCGAAGTCCGGGTCGGAAAATGTAAAGTCTGCCATGGTCGGTCAATTGTACCGCGTGGGGGAAACCCCTCCAGAGAGGGATGTAAGCCTCTTGACGGTGCAATCGACTCGCGCTATATTGCATACTAGTTTGCTATGCAAACCAGTATGCAGACAATAGAAAGGAAGCAATATGAACGCAAACCTCGACTCCAAAACCATCGCCAGAAACGTCTGGCAGGATTCGATGCGCGACGGCCTGATGGAAATGTTGCTGGGCGGTTATTTCCTGCTGACGGGCTTTGTGATCTATGCTGATATCTCCGCGCTGTTCATCGTGTTCGTGGTCTTTCTCCCTGCCCTTGCGAAAAAGATGAAAGAACGATTCACCCACCCCCGCATCGGGTACGTCAAATTTCCCGATCAAGATAACAATCCCGGCAAGCGAATCGTGACGGCAATGCTCGCCGCGGTCCTGGCGATAGTCATGGTGGTGGTCCTCGCCCGCGAAGGCGAAAAGACTCAGACGCTCTACAAGTGGGTCACACTTTTGCCCGCGCTGATTCTCGTTGCGGCATTCTCCTTTACGGGACAAAAGACAGGCTTCTTGCGCTATTACGCGATGGCGGCTTTCGCACTGGTCGCGGGAGTCATCGTCCCGTTCGCGGATCTGCCAAACAAGATGGACAATATTGCACTCTACCTCGCCATTGCTGGCTCCGTCTTTTTCGTTTGGGGCACGGTCATCTTCCTCCATTTCTTGCGGACCTATCCCATCCGCGCTGAGGAGGAAACGCAATGAGCTCCGAGGAAACTCCCTACGCCGAAATTGACCGCCTCGTGCATGAACCTGCGCGGCTCCACATCCTGACGGTGCTCTCCCTCGTCGAAGGCGCGGACTTCCTCTTCCTCATGCGCCAGACAGGGCTAACGAAGGGCAATCTCTCATCGCATCTCGCCAAGCTGGAATCTGCCAAATACGTGGAGATCGAAAAGGAATTCGTAGAAAAGATCCCCCACACCGTGGTGAAGATCAAAACCAAAGGGCGTGATGCCCTGCAGGCATATCGCCAACAGATGGCGGAAGTGCTGAAAAAACTACCGAAGTAGGAGCCACCATGTCCATTGCCATCACCCGCGAAGTCAGCCGCGCCATCGAACATTGCGAGCTGACCTACCTCGACCGTACCCCCATTGACCTGGTCCGCGGGCGTTAGTGGCCGACGACCACGCGATTACGCCCGTGGTGCTTGGCGGAATACAAGGCCTGGTCGGCGCGGTTGATGAGGGTATCGAGATTGGGCGTGAATTCGTTCATGCCCGCGATCCCCACGCTGATCGTCACATGAATCTCTCCCTTTTCGGTGGGCACGACCATGTTCTCCACGTCCCTGCGCAGGCGGTCGCCCACTTGTTGTGCGGCCTCCAGCGGCGCCTCCACGATCAGTGCGACGAACTCTTCACCGCCATACCGCCCAATGGAGTCGACCTCGCGTAATTTTTCCGTGCATAGTTTGGCAACCGCGCGCAGCACCTGATCGCCAATGGGATGGCCGTATTCATCATTGATTTTTTTGAAATGATCGATATCGAAGATGATAGCCGAGAGTTCACTCTTGTACCGCAAGGCGCGCTGGACCTCCACTTCGGCCAGTTTCATGAAATGGCGGCGGTTATACAAGCCGGTCAATCCGTCGGTGATCGCGATCCGCTGCACTTCTTCGAACAGGCGCGCATTCTCGATCGCCACCGCCACCTGGCCGGCAAAGGCCGCCGCAAGTTCCATGTTGTCGGCTGTGAAGTGATTGGGCTCGCAGCTGTCGATGGCAAGCAGGCCAATGATCTCGTTATGAACGATCAACGGCACACCCAGCCACGAACGAATATGAGCCGCATGGGAAATGGTGCCGAACAACGGAAACTCCACAAATGTATCGCTGATGCGATAGGGTTTGCGGGTTTGGATCACGATCGTATTGGGGTTGTCGCCGGGAACGGGGAACTGCACGCCGATCACCGAGGATGGATTGTCCCAGCCCTCTCCGCCGATGATCTCCAGCTCGCCGCCGCGCAATAGTTGCACAGAGGCGCTGTCATGCGGGATGACGAATGCCAGTTGTTCGAGCAGATGTGTGGTGGCTTCCTGCAGGTTCAACGTCTCTGAGATGGTCACCCCGACGCGGCGTAATGTATCCGCCTCCTCAGCGCGGCGGTGGGCCGCATCCACCGCCTGGAACTTGGCCAGCGCCAGGGCAACGAGGTTCGATGCCTCCTCCGCCAGGTCCACTTCCTCCTGTTGAAATTGATGAGGCTGGCTGAACGCAAAGATCACCGAGCCAAGCCCCTCATTTTCCACGATCAACGGCACGACCAGCGCGGAGATGGCATGTAATTCGTTTAAGCGCATGCTGGCGTAGGGAGAATGGGGAATGTCTTCAACCATCAGGGTGCGCCCGGCTTCGAGAGCAGCCTCAGTCAGCGTCTTTTCGCCGGGCAGGAGCTTCTTCGCATAATACGTTTCGCGCACGAAGTCCGGCCCCGACACGGCCACAGGTGTCATGCGGCGGCTGTCCGCATCCCAAAGGCTGATGAAGCAGCTGTCGGCATCCAACAGCAGGACCAGATCATCCACCAGCCCCTGAGTCATGGAACTGAAGTCGGGGCTGCGCAATGCCGCGCCCAGGATACGGTGCAAAAGGTTGAGGGTGAGTTGGCGGTCATAAAGACGCCGCTCGATATTTCCGCGCGTGAGGGCTGCGCCAAAAATATCGGCTGCCGCCTGCAGGGCTTCCAGTTCGGCCTGGCTCCAGTTGCGCTCCGACTCGCAATCATCAAACCCCATGAACCCCCAGAACTTCCCTTCAGCGAAGATCGGCATCACCGCAACCGAAAAAATGCCCTGCGCTTCCAGCAGTGCCCGCTCCGATTCCGGGAACTCTCCCACCGTCCCGGAAATGGTCACACGTTTGCTGAGGGTCTCTTCCCAGCGTTCGTATCCCGCCGCGATCCATTCCAACTTCTGTAAATCCGGATTATCGATCTGGGGCTCCACACCTTCACGCACCCACTCATAACGTTGACTGACCAGCGAAACGTCGCCGGCCATTTCGCGTTCGAAGATGTATACGCGGCTCACTCCGGCGGCATATCCCAACCTCTCAAGCACCCGCGGAATGTTCATCCGCCAGGAAACCGATTTCAAGAACAGCTCCGACGCCAGCCCAACGGCCCGGAGGATCGTATCGTGATGTTTCAATTCCTCCTGCGCCCGCTTCTGATCCGTGATATCGTGGAACAGGATCGTATATCCCGTCTTCCCCGTATGGCGTTTCGACGACCCCATTGCGCGCGGCAGGATCAACACTTCGAAATGTTTCGCATCCCCATTGACCCCGAGCGGGATCTCCACTTTCTGTTCTGTCTCTCCCAGTCTGGATAAGATCGGGGCAGCGCAGGCCGACAACACCTTTTCCGCAGGCTGGCCCATCGACCGTTCCGCCTGGATCGCGAGGATCTCCTCGGCAATATGGTTTACGTACACCACCTGGCTGCGGCCATTAAGCAAAAGGACCCCGTCGCGCAAGCTCTGCATCACGTCGTTCTGGGTGGGCGGGGTCACTTCGAGGAAACCATAGCGAGCGATCACCCAGGACAAGATCAGCCCGGTCGGAATGAATGAAAACGGTGTGGGGTCGAGCCACGGCAGCGGGGACAACCCCGTGACATATACCACGCTTCCCGCCCAAGGCGAAAGCGTCCCGATCAAAAATAATACAGCTTGTGAACGATAGGTGGATGTGGATTGAAATACATGAAACAAGAGCAGGGAGCACCCCAGAGCTAGAAGCAGGTAGGAGAAAATGATGTTCACCCACGACAGATAGCTTCTTGTAAAAGCTAACAAGATCAAGTCCCCATCCAATTGCAAATATGCTTCAGCATAGAACAAGCGGTGAAACTCATTTGTCCAGTTGGCCAGAACCACTACCACCGGCACCAATCCGAGCGCCACGCGCGTCCAACGCGCAAGCAGGGTAGAATGACCCGTGTACTCCAACACAAAGAACAGCCAAAGAACCGGCACCGCCGCAATGAATGGGTACTGGGCTTTCAACAAGATCATCTTTCCGAAAAGAGTCTGTGCATGTAATTCCCCCGCATACCCCGCCGACCAGCCTGCCATCGAAAACATCATCCAGGCTAAAAACCAGGAAGCGTCGCCGCGCGTTGCCCGCTCCCAGATCAAAAGTCCGAGCAACACGTAAACGATAGCCGTAAACAATAGCGCACTTGTAACTACCGTTGTCATACCGACACTCTCAACGCAACTTGCTTCTGAGATTCTACATTGTCCCTTAACGCGTTAACATTGCAAATCAGAGTTAGTTGCCCAACATCTTTGCAAACTCCCGGAGGAACCATGCTTGCCGTCACCCGTGAAGTCAGCCGCGCCATCGAACACTGCGAGTTGACCTACCTCGACCGTACCCCCATTGACCTGGTCCGCGCGCGCGCCCAGCACGAACAATACATCCACGCCCTGCGCGGATTGGGCCTGGACGTGATCTCCCTGCCGGAGGAACCCGACCTGCCCGACTCGGTCTTCGTGGAAGATACCGCCATCGTGCTGGATGAAGCGGCGGTTCTGACCAACCCCGGAGCGGATTCGCGCAAACCGGAAGTCACCTCGGTCGAGCGGACCCTCGCCCCGCACCGCAAGCTGCTGCGCGTCACCGCTCCCGCCACCCTCGATGGCGGCGACGTGCTGACCGTGGGCAAGCGCATCTTCGTCGGCATGACCTTGCGCAGCAACCCCGCCGCCGTGGAACAATTGCAGACTCTGCTCCAGCCGTACGGATACACGGTCCGCGGCGTGCCGGTGAAGAATTGCCTGCACTTGAAAACGGGTATCACACAAGTGGCGGAGAATACTCTGTTGATCAACCCGAACATGATCAGCAAAGAAGACCTGCCCGGTTTCGATTTCATTGAAGTTGACCCCTCCGAACCGGATGCTGGCAATGCCCTGCTCATCAACGGGACGATCATCTACCCGTCCGCGTACGTGCGGACGAGGGAACGCCTGCAACGACTGGGCCTGCCCATCGTCACGGTGGAGGCGGATGAGTTGGCAAAGGCCGAGGGCGGGGTGACTTGTTGCAGTCTCATCATGCGGTAAAGCAGTACAATCAGTTTGGAAAGCGAGGGCACAATGAATCCAGTCATGGATGTTTTGTTGAAGCGCAAGTCGGTGCGTGAGTATGAACAACGCGATATCAGTGCGGAGGTGCGGGCGGAGATTTTGACAGCGACGCTGCGCGCGCCCACTGCGGGTAACCTGATGCTGTATTCGATCATCGACATCACCGATCAGGCGCTCAAAGATAAGCTGGCGGTTTCGTGCGATAACCAACCCTTCATTGCCACGGCGCCGATGGTGTGGATGTTCGTGGCCGATTACCAACGCTGGTTCGATTACTTCCTCGCCTGCGGCGTGGAGGAGTTGTGCGCGCAGAAGAATATGACGATGCGCAAACCGGCCGAAGGCGACCTCTTCCTTGCCTGTTGCGACACGCTCATCGCCGCGCAGAATGCGGTGGTGGCGGCCGAGTCGTTTGGCATCGGTTCGTGCTATATCGGCGACATTTTGGAGCAGTACGAATTCCACAAGGAATTGTTCCACCTGCCGCAATATGCGCTTCCGGTCGGGTTGCTGGTCTTTGGGTATCCCACGCAGGCCGAAAAAGAGCGCCAGCTCACTGCTCGTTTCAAGCGCGATTTCATCGTGTTCGAAAACCAATATCGCCAGCTCGAGCCGTCTGAGTTCGATGAGATGTTTGCCGGGCGCTCGCGTTATCTGCAGAACAATCCTGTGGCTGGAATTGCCAACCCGGGGCAGGCCATTTACATGCGAAAATTCTCCGCCGCATTTTCGGTGGAAATGAACCGCTCGGTGCAGGCGATGCTGAAAGAGTGGATGAAATAGATGTTGGATAACGCCCAGTTCGAAAAACTGGCACAGTCACTGCCCTTCCTCCAAAGCGCAGATTCCGCACTGGTCCGCGAGGTGCGGCAGGCGGCCACGTTCGCGCGCATCCCGGCGGGACATGATGTCTTCGTGGAGGGTGACCGCGTGGACGGCATCGCCCTTTTGCTTTCGGGCGTGGTGCGCGTGTACAAAGTTGGCGAGACAGGGCGAGAGATCACGTTGTATCGTTTCGGCACCGGGCAATCCTGCATCTTGAGCGCGAACGCCATCATCAACCAGCAGAGTTTTCCCGCCATCGCCACGGTGGAGCAGGAGGCCGAGGCGGTGCTGATTCCCTCCGACACCTTCCGCACATGGATCCGCCGTTACGATGCCTGGCGCGATTTTGTTTTTGACCTGCTTTCCCAGCGCCTGTCCACGGTGATGGCAGTGGTGGACGAGGTTGCATTCCGCCGAATGGATGCGCGACTCGCTTCGTTCCTGTTGAATCAGTTGCGGGTCCAGAACCCGATGCGCCTTACCCACGCGCAGATCGCCGCGGAGTTGGGAAGTTCGCGCGAGGTGATCAGCCGCCTGCTCGAGGATTTTTCATCCAGCGGGTGGATCCGCTCGGGGCGGGGGGAGATCGAGGTACTTGATCCCGATGGCCTGACATCCCGCGCGGCTATGTGACTTTGTCACAGACAGAATCTCCGTCCATGCCTACAATGGGGACATCAATCAAACCCAAAGGAGATTTTCACATGAACCCCTTCGTTGCTTTTATGGCTTCCACTGCTGGTCGTATCCTCCGCGCTGTTGCTGGTGCGGCATTGATCTACTGGGGCCTGATGGGCCTCAGCGGTGTGACCGGCATCATCGTGGCCGTGGTCGGCGCGGTGGTCTTCTCGGCGGGCACGTTCGATTTCTGCCTCTTCGCCCCGTTGTTCGGCAACCCGCTGAGCGGCAAGAAGATCCGCGCGGGCAAGTAGTTTTCCGATTGTTGAGACAGTCCCCGGGCTACGCAGATGCGTAGCCCTTTTCGTTTAATGCTCGTTGGCTGGAATGAGGTGAAACAAGAATCACGGCAACACTGATAAGTCACGCTTCTGATTATTCCGTCTGCTGGTATTCTTTCATCCAGGAATTTTTTTCATCGGCCTGGACAGCGCGCTCCGCTTCACGGATCAGGCGGTTCAGTCCGCGCAGGAAGAGAGGCTTTCTGACGTTGGCGGGAAGGTAGGATGCTGGAAGGGAGGTCGGTTGTTGGTTCAAGACCACGTTGAAACAGGGGCTATGCTGTTGGATCAATTTCTTTTCTGCGGCGTTCAAGTCGTTGCCCACATCGGCGAATTCCCCGGACTGCGAACTCAGCAGCTCGATCGTGAATTTCATCGAAACGGGCCAGTTGACCCATGCAAAGCGGCCAACGAGAGAGTGACCATGAAAGCCGCCGAGCAGGTGTTCCCAGACGCGGGCGAATGCGAGTTGCGATTGTCCCACGTAAAAGACCACGCTGTCATCGCGGATGATGTATAGGTCGAAGACTGTCCACTCGGCAGGACAATCCTTGATGAGCAGGAAGCGTTTCAGAGGCAGGGTTATCTTTGTTTCGGGCATGGGGTAGTTTTATCATGAATCAAAAAACTCCTCCCGCCATATCTCGGCGGGAGGAGTTACCACAGGCACTTGCTAATTTTCTACCTCGAACCAGTTCGATTCGCTGTATTCAGAGTCTTAATCACGCCCGGCTTCGATGATCTTCTCCGCCAGGCCGACCGGATTCGAGAAGATGACTTCGTGACTGCCCGGCATTTGCACCAGACGGAACATCCCCAGGCGGCTGGACATGCGCGGATGCCAGTTCCATTCGCCGTGGGGCATGGCCATGTCTTCTGTGCAGTTCAGGTAACTGCACGCGACCTTGCCCGAGTGGACGATCTCGTAAAACTTCTTCAAGTCCAGCTTTTCGGGGAACTGATACGGCTGGGGCGATAACTGCTCGTAGCTCCACTTTGCCATTTCCAGGTCGCCGTCGTTGATGAAGACCTCGCGCCAGACCGGGAAGGGCAGCATCACCGTGTTATCTGGCGAGGCGGCAGCCATCGGGTCGAAGAGCGCGCTGTAGTGCGGCGGGGCATTGTCATTCAGGCTCTCGCCATCGTTGAGCACGAACGCATTCCAATAGACCAGCCGCTTGATGCGGTCGGGAATCTGCTCCACGACCTTCGAGATGATCGTCCCGCCGTAGCTGTGACCGACCAGCACGATGTCGGTTAGATCGTGTTGCACTATAAAGTCCACGATCGACTGGGTGCTTTGCGCGTGGGTTACGCGCTTGTCCACGCCCTTGCCATTCCCTGCGATGGTGGGGCCAAAAGCCCGGTGTCCTTTGCTTTCCAAATGCTTGATGACCGGTCCCCATGCCGAGCCATCATGCCATGCGCCATGAACGAGTACGAAGGTGTACATATAAATTAGATCCTTTCGCTAAGGGTTTTATAGGATGCCTTTGATCCTGCATCGGCTCGCCGCGATGTTACTGTATTAAACCCAAATTTGGTTAAAAGTCACTGTCATCAAACGGCATCATTGCTGAAATCCTCAAAATAAAAAACCTCCCGCTGATTTACAGCAGGAGGTTCTCTTGCCAGCCAATTGCTAACCGCTGAC
>CAYNQA010000082.1:8319-10655 GCA_964399225.1 uncultured Anaerolineaceae bacterium | reverse complement strand
CGCATGTTCTGCGCCACGCCCACGCGCGCCTCGGGCTGAATCTCGTGGATGGCGCGATAGGCAGAGGCATGTCCGCGCAGCAGATTGGCCTGCACCCGCATCGCCTGCTTCATGTCCGACTTGCCGGGCGGGAAGTGCGCGCGCACATATCCCTCCAATGCGTAGACGTTCGGCTCGTTGATCGTCACCCAATACGTGCAATACTCCTTCAACGCCTCCACCGTCTTGCGGACGAAGCGTTCGAACATCGGGACAACGGCTTCTGTTTCCCAGGCGCCTTTTTCGGTCACCCAAAGCGGATCCGAAAAATGGTGCAGCGTGACCATCGGCATGATGCCGCGCTCTTTCATCCCGCGCAGCATGACGCGATACTTTTCCAGCACATCCTCGTCCCAGCGATCGGGCGTGGGCTGGATGCGACTCCACTCCACGGAGAGACGGTGCGCGTTCTGTCCGCCCTCCGCGGCACGGTCAATGTCCTCGCGCCAGCGTCCGCCCCACCAATCGGAGGCCAGCCCCGAGCGTCCGTTCGTGTGACCGTCCTCCTCCCACTTCCACCACTGACTGTTGGTATTGTTCCCCTCCACCTGATACGACGCCGTCGCCGTCCCCCACAAAAATCCTTTTGGAAAATGATACGTCCCTGTTGGCATGCTGTTCTCCAAAATTTATCATGCGTAGGGGCGACCCGATGGGTCGCCCTTACTGATTCCTCGCCAGATACGCCAGATACAACGCCACCGACCCCGCTACGGCCGCATTCAACGATTCGATCTCACCGCGCATCGGCAACTTCAAGACGATGTCGCACTTCTTGCGCGTCAACTCACGCAGACCCTCGCCCTCCGACCCGACGACCAGTCCCAGCGCGCCGCGCAGGTGACGTGACCCCGCCTCCATCTGGACCCCGGCCTGGTCCAGCCCCACCATCCAGACGTCCGCATCTTTGAGCGCATCCATCGCCTGCGCGAGATTGGCCTGCGCGATCAGCATATGCTCGCTCGCCCCAGATGAGGCGTTGACCACAGACGGCATGACCTCCACCGTCCGCGCGAGGGGGATGATGATGCCATGCACACCGACTGCTTCGGCCGTGCGAAGAAGCGTCCCAAAGTTTTGCGGGTCTTGCAGCGAGTCGAGGATCAGCACGAAAGGCAGTTCGCTCTTCTGGCGGGCACGCTCCAGAATCTCGATCACATCCGAATACGGATACTTGCTCACTTCCGCCGCCACGCCCTGATGGTTCTCGTGGATTTTATCCAGCCTCGTGCGCGGGACCCGCGTCACTTTGACCCTGCGTTCCTTCGCCAGCTTGAGGATCTGCTCGAGCTTGCCCTTCTCCTGTGCCCCCTCGGCGATCAGGATCTCAAAGACATCTCTGCGTTTCGCGCGCAGGATTTCGTGAACAGCATTGCGGGAATAGATGAATTCTTTCATAGGTGGTTATTTTATCGCATGTAGGCGACGCGGACTCGAAAGTCTCCAGACTTTCGCGCGATCTTGCAAAGTCTGGACGCGAAGCGTTGCACTCCGATGCCTCACCCCAATTCCAAAAACGCATCGCCGCACGCGATGGCAAACTCCCCGCCCGTGCCGTCCTCTTGCAGGTCCCACCAGGCGGAGAGGACGGAGTGCGCCACTGTCCATGCCCAGAGGCGTGAACGGTCGAGGCTGAGGCGCTCGGAGAAGATGTCGAGGCGGCGGGCGGTTTCGCGCTTGAAGTCGGGGCGCGGACGGTGGAACGGGTTGAGCATGAAAGGAGCCACCTCATACTCGCGTGCGCCAATCACGCCCTTCGGGTCGATCACGCGCCATTCGTCCCCGTGGGAGAGGATGTTGTAGTGATGCAGGTCGCCGTGGATCAGCCAGCTTTCATCCTCGGCGAACAGTTCGCGGATGAGCCCTTCGGCGGTTTCCACCAGTCGCGCCGGGAAGGGACCGGTCCCGCCGCCGAAGCGCGGACGCAAACCGTCCAGCCCGTCGAACCAACTGCGGAGGGTGATCAAATTCTGGGCGTGCGGCGCAGGCCTCCACAAGCGCGACATCATGTCGGCGGCGATGGCGGTGGCGCGGGCATCGTCTGCGATGGAGGTAAGAGGATGGGCGGGATGTAAACGTTCGAGCAGCAACATTCCGTGTTCGGCGTCAGATTCGATCAAGCGGACGGCAGGGCGGGTTGGCAATCCGTCCCACACTTTGAGGCATTCGATCTCGCTGGTCAGTTCGCGGTTGGGAATGCCGATCTTGAGGACGCCATCCCTCCCATTTTGCAGAGTGGCAAAACAAACATAGTTGTAGGATAAGGCGTCCACGGCCTCACCCGCTGTCAGGTCCCA